>RPQH01000047.1 GCA_003820375.1 Ignavibacteriota bacterium | reverse complement strand
TGAGAGTTGAGAGTCTGAGAGTTGAGAGTCTGAGAGTTGAGAGTCTGAGAGTTGAGAGTCTGAGAGTTGAGAGTCTGAGAGTTAAGAGTCTGAGAGTTGAGAGTCTGAGTGTTGCTTTCCATAGGGCTTCCTTCCCAGGTACAACCTGGGAAGGAAGCATAAGTGGTAAACTATAAATATCCCGAAATGAAAAATTACTTTATCTTACTTGTATTGCTGCTGCTTCTTTTGAATTCAAGTTATTCTCAAAAGTTAACTAATTTATCTTTAAAGGAGCCGCACAAACATTCCCTAATTAATATTTCATTTCCTGTTTCCTTTTGTGTCCCGGTACCTTTTATTAACTCTTCAATCGGTACTTCCATAGGTTTTAACAAGTTTATTGAACTATCAGTAGTGTATAATTTCTACAGTAATACCAATTACAATGTTAAGGTCCTGGATGTGAGAGTATATTATACATCGAATTCAAATGATAATAAGTTTAAAGGATATTTTGGAATAGGAGCCGGTTATATTTTAACTGAGAGATATATAAAATCAAAAGCAAAGATATTTCCCTTCCTTTCATGTAAAGGAGAGTATGCTCTCGGTAAAGTGGTTTCGATTGGTGGAGAGGTTAAAATTTTAAAGAATAACATGTTCAATAGTTCTGACTATGAATTGCTGCCGATGGCTACTGTAACATTTAAATTACCTGAAACAAAATTTTGATTTCGCGGAATGAAAAAGTTAATTCTTGTATCTGCTGCAATAATATGTCTTATTATAATAATTTATAATGTTAATTACCGTATTTTGAATAACAGAGCTGTAAAAGAAGAAAAACCTTTACCAGTAGAAATTACCAAAATAGATTCTGTTGAAGTATTTAAGAGCAAGCGTGAAATGGTAATATTCAGCAATGGCAATAAATTAAAAACTTATAACATTTCATTAGGAACAGAACCCGAAGGCCCCAAGCAGTTTGAAGGTGATAAGAAAACCCCGGAAGGTAAATATATCTTCGACAGGAAAAATACGGCAACCGGCTACCACCTTTCAATACACATATCATATCCAAACGAACAGGATAAGATAAAAGCCGCATCATTTGGAAAAGCTCCCGGCAGCGATATTATGCTTCATGGGATACCCAATAATGCTGATTTAATCGAATCCTATTATGAAAACAATGATTGGACACATGGATGCATTGCAGTAAACAATAATGATATGGATGAACTGTGGAGAGTGATTGATGTAGGAACACCGGTAATAATTTATCCGTAGCTTAATTTACAATTTTCACTCCTTCCCGGGTACAACCAAGGAAGGAGTAATAAAGTATATAAATTTACGACACTTTCCTCTTATATTTTATCTTCCATTTTAATTCCCAGTTCTTACCATCATCTTTGGACGCTTCCCAGTTCCAGTCAAAGTTATCTTTGGTTATGTTATAGAATACCATTCTCTGCAGGATGTTGTTGCCATCTTTATCTTTTGCTTTGCGTGAGAGAATCATTTTATCACCTTCCATTCCGCCGGTGAAATCAAGGTAGGAACCCATATTATCCACCCATGTTTGAAGCCACATTTTTCTGGCAGGGCTGTACACCGATAAGCTTGTTCCTATAAAGGTCTGATCTGATGTTGAAAAGTTTTCCTGGACTGCACAACTGCCTATAATCTTTGTGATTGTGTTTGTCCCGGTTCCTATTGCTCCGTTCTCGCCATCCCATTCTGCATTCCATTCACCAACCCAGAAATCGAATTGTGATGCTTCAGGTGCTGAGCAGGGTTTATCATTTTGGGAATATGAAACCGTTTGCAATATTATTATTGTAAGTATAAATATAGTCTTCATGTTCTTTCTGTTTTATAATTAGTGATACCTGTTATTGAACCTGCAGAGCAATCACTTGCTCTGCACGGCTGCCCTTGCTAATAACAGGCATCACCTGAATATATTTTATTTAACAAGTATCAGCTTTTTAGTTTGGGCAAAACTTCCGGCTGTTAGTTTATAGAAGTAAACACCGGTCGGATAATTTGCAGCATTCCATTTCACTTCATATGTACCGGGATTCAATTGCTCATTCACAAGAGTGGTTATTTCTTTCCCAATCACATCAAATATAACAAGCTTTACATTTGACGTTTGACGTTTCACATTTGACGGAATATCAAACTTTATCTTTGTTGATGGATTGAAGGGATTCGGATAATTTTGATATAAAGCAAATGTTCCGGGGATTTCAGCATTTATTTCTTTTATACCTATCAAGATTTCATTTAATCCCTGTCCTTCGGTCGCATTATAAAATTTATTTACTGCAACATTCGTAAATGTTTGAGTTAATCCTCTTGACCAGGTAATAACCAGCGAATCTATTACTGCGGCATTTCCAAATCCGAAATGTACATTCAGCATGTTCATTCCGTTAAAGGTGTTCTGTGCGGAGACTTCTCTTATCTGCCATGTTGGAATTCCATTTATGTTTGCTTTGGCTTTTATCCTTGTACCGATTGCAGATAAATTGGAACCGGTCGCTCCTCCTATTCCAACGCATTTTATATTAACCCATTTATAGCCATTGCTTAAATCATTTCTGAAAAGACCTTTGCTTGATGTAATAGCAGGAGCATACAGGTCAAGGTCACCATCATTATCATAATCACCTGCGGAAGCCCCAAAAACCGGTCCGGTGATTCTAACAGCCAGTGCGTCATTTCTTGTGAAAGTACCATTGCCGTTATTTTTATAATACCAGCTAAATTGCCCGCCGTCATTAGTTATATAGCAGTCGATGAATCCATCATTATCGAAATCCCCCCAGACATTAGCCAGAGAGCTTCCCTGGTCTGATACTATAGTACCTACCTCTGCCTGTGTCATATTTGTGTAAGTATCATTTCCGTTATTGCGGTATAACCTGTTATTAATATTACCGGAATAATTTGTTAAGAATGCATCAAGGTCACCATCATTATCATAATCTATCCAGTTCCAGACCTGCCCGTCAACAAGGTCAGTCCCAATATCGGGAGTGTTAATCCTGCTGAAACCCCATACACCGGACTCCTTCAACAAATTTTTATACAGGTAATCTCTTGTCGGCGTATTGGTAGCAGGACCGCTTCCTATAAACATGTCAATGTCACCATCCTGGTCATAGTCAGACCAGATTGGGACAGTAAACGGAGCAAGTGTATCGGTAACAGCAGTAGTATCAATGTTGGTGAATGTACCATTTCCATTATTCAGCAATAAACGGTTTTCATGGTTTATACCTATAAAATTATTTGCAGCGGCAAGAACAATATCAATAAAGCCGTCATTATTATAATCACCGAATGCACAGCCCCATGCGCTGTTATATATCGAATCACCTGTTGCCCCGTTTACCACTTTGGTAAAAGAACCATCGCCATTATTTTTATATAAAGAAGACCCGCGTGCAGAACCTGCAGTAAGCAAAACATCTATAAAGCCGTCGTTATCAAAGTCACCCCAGCTTGTTCCTAAAGATATGTTTTGAACATTAATAGTTATTTTCTCGAAATTGCCATTACCTGTATTTTTATAAATAACAGATTGCCTTGCCACAAACAGGTCGAGCAATCCGTCATTATTATAGTCAACCCATGCGGCACCATTATAGGAGCCAATGGGAAAACCCGGGTCTGATACTACAGGGTTATTGGGGTCAGTAATTTTTACGAAATTTTGTGAATGAGTAATCTGTATGAATGTAAGTAAAGCAAATACCAGGAATTGGAGAGAATAAATAATTCTAAATTTAATTTGCAAAGGCATCCTCCTAATTAAAATTTTTTTGCAAAATATGAAAAAGAATTATATTTCGATTATGTCAAAATTGCTTTTTTTGAGCTGTAAGATTTACGGTAATTTTCCGGGGAGAAGGAATAATGTTTCTTAAATAGTTCACCAAATGAGCTCAGGTCTTCGAATCCTACTGAAAAACATATTTCGCTGATACTAAAATTTGTTTTTTCAATTAATACTTTTGCTGCTTCCATCCTCCTTTTTGTGAGGTACTGGTGAGGTGTTATTCCAAATTGTGTTTTAAATTTCCGCAACAAATGATGCTGTGAAAGACAGGATACTTTCGAAAGCTCATCAAGTGTTACATTATCATAATAATTGGAATAAATATAATCCTTTGCAATATTCAATCTTCTGTACAACTCCATCCTTGTACTTTTTTTAACTGCATTCACACTGTCTGCATCTTTAAAAGTATTAAGCTGAATGCAAAATAGAACATTAAGCATCATATGCAATTTCTCGTTCAATAATACATTATCATATCCGGGAGTTTGAATTGTTTTCCTTATATCATTCAGTAATTTTAAAATTAAAGGATTATGCTGATAAAGCTTTTCAAAGAAATTAACCGGCTCACGGTCTTTCACTTCAGGGTAATCAAGCAGAAAGCTGTCTTTATTATTTAATGAATTAAATACTTCTTCTGTAAACTCTTTTGTAAAATTTACCGTAAACGATTCGACCTTGTTTTCAGACCTGATGTAACTTTCGTACATTGTTCCGTTGTTAAGAATAAGATATGAGTTATCATCGACGCCGTATTTAATATTATCCTTGATATAATATTCAACACCATTAAAAGCGCATTTGATT
This sequence comes from Ignavibacteriota bacterium, assembly GCA_003820375.1. GTDB lineage: Bacteria > Bacteroidota > Ignavibacteria > Tepidaquicellales > OLB5 > RPQH01. Next base: position 28,961 of record RPQH01000047.1, on the reverse strand, counting down.
GAAAGAGTAGTCCAGTGTTCAGGATAATAAATATTGGAATAATACCCGTTCAAAACAGCATTATGGCTGACGAACTGTTTATCCCATTCCTTAAAAGAAAACTTCGGATGAAAAGGGTCAGGAAAATTATTTATTACCTTTAGTTTCATTAAAAATATAAGGATAAACTTTTATAAAAAGTTTCTGATGTAAGTGTAATAAGAAGATGAGTTTAAAGCCCGGATATGGATAAAAAACACCTGCCCCGGAATTGACCGCAGGACAGGTGTAAAATTTTATCACCTGTGAGTTATTATTTATTTTTCTGCAGCAGGCATTGTAAATATGCTGTCTTCAACAGGAATATTAACTTCTATTTTTTCACAGGTTACACTTAAATTTGCCATAGGCCCAACGGATGATTTTACATTTATTGTATAAGGAAATAAATGCCCTGAAACAGACCTGTAATCCCCTAAGAGAATGTCTGAAGTAATTACGTTATCATTCACTCTTTTTGTGTTTGTCTCTTTGATTGTGAGGAAACTTTCAGTATCAATATAATAATAATAAATACCGCCTTCTTTATCAGTCAGTTTTATTTTGTATGCATCAATACCTTCAGTTGTATCAATTCCCATTAATTCAACAGAGCTTCCTTTAGAAGCATAGTTAACCAGTTTTCCTTCAAACTCAGCTCGTTCCTTTATTTCGTTTGACTCGCTGCCTTCAACAATTTCCGGCTTGTTACTGCCCATAAACGGGTTAATCATCCACGCAACAGTTCCATCATATCCCTGCTTCATAACAGCACCCTGCATTGACATTTCAATTAACATGTGGTCCGGTCTTTTTATTGTCTGAGAAAAAGTTATATCCATACCTGCCACTGTCATTTTTCCTGTCATTAACAGGGTCTTGATTGAATTCAAATTTTCTATTCCACCGGTTGCTTCTATATGCTGTTTAATGATTTCATCTGCACTTTGTGAATAAGAGAATTTTACAAATAAAGTTATTTGGAATGTTATTAATAACAGTTTAAAATACTTCATGTGATTAAATTTAATTTTTGGATATGTAACTTTTAATATGTAATCAAATTACCTGAAATGAATTTATTAATAAAGTTAATTGAAAATCTCCCGCATTAAAAAAATAAAAAAATTTTTTTTTAAAATAAAAAATTAGGTTTAAACGTTTTAAACACAAAAAATGGCGAAAACAAGCTGTTTTTACAGAAAATATCATTGTTCGGCACCATAATTCTTCATATTTTTGTATTGTGAATAAGGCAATATACATGACAATACTCATCAAAAAATTGCATATCTTAAAAATTAATTTTCAAAGGAGCTTATTATAATGTTCATGGAAAACAAAAAATTCAACGCATTTGAAATGGCTCAGGCACAATTTGATAATGTGGCTGAGATTCTAAATTTAGATGCTGCAACACGTGATCTACTTAGATTTCCTTTAAGAGAATACAACTTTGCCATCCCCGTTCATATGGATGATGGAACAATAAAAATATTCAGAGGATTCAGAGTACAGCATAATGATGCAAGAGGACCCGGTAAGGGCGGGATAAGATTTCACCCGCAGGAAACAATTGATACAGTTCGTGCACTTGCAACATGGATGACATGGAAATGTTCTGTTGTTGATATACCGCTTGGCGGAAGCAAGGGCGGAGTAATTTGTGACCCTCATAACTTAAGCATGCGTGAACAGGAACAAATCTGCCGCGGCTGGGTTAGAGTAATTGCAAAAGATATAGGTCCGTTAAGAGACGTTCCCGCACCAGATGTTATGACAAACGGTCAGCATATGTTATGGATGCTTGATGAATACGAAGTTATTACAGGACAAAAATATCCCGGACTTATTACAGGTAAACCGGTTGGTATGGGCGGCTCGCTAGGAAGAACCGAAGCTACAGGCTACGGTGTTATATTTACTGTACGTGAAGCTTTAAAAGAATTAGGTTTAAAACCTGAAAATACAACAGCAAGCGTTCAGGGATTTGGCAATGTAGCACAATATGCCATCCAGCTTTACAATCAGTTAGGCGGAAAAGTTATTTGTGTATCATGCTGGGACCAGCAGGACCAGATATCATATACATTCAAAAAGTCGGATGGAATTGACCTTGATAAATTACTTTCAATCACAGACAGGTTTGGCGGAATTAATAAAGATAAAGCTAAAGAGCTCGGGTATGAAATACTTCCCGGTGATGCATGGATTGACCAGAAAGTAGATATTCTTTTACCATGTGCAATAGAGAACCAAATAACCGGTGAAAATGCATCAAGAATAGATGAAAAAGTAAAGCTTATAGCAGAAGGCGCTAACGGACCTACAACACCTGAAGCAGATAAGATAATCCAGGAAAAAGGCATATTTATGGTTCCTGATTTTCTTGCAAATGCTGGCGGCGTAACCTGCAGTTATTTTGAGCAGGTACAGTGCAACATGAATTATTTCTGGGAAAGAGATGAAGTTCTGGGTAAGCTTGATGTAAAGATGACCTCGGCATTTCTCGCAGTTAGTGAACTGGCAAGAAAGAGGAAACTTTATATGAGAGATGCAGCTTATGTGATTGCAATCAGCCGTGTTGCACAGGCATGTAAAGACCGCGGCTGGGTTTAATATTAACTTTTAATTAATTATTTTTATTTTATTCCCGGGGTCATTGCGGCTCCGGGAATTTAATTCTATTTTATACCTCTTCAGGACTTTTACTGTGAAAGAAAATGTAATATCATCATTTAGCCGTGTTTCTTTTAAGACCGGTCCGGGATTCAGCTTTATAGGGTCAGGCGAAATTGGCGGTAAAGCCAAAGGGCTTGTATTTATTAAAGATATTCTTGAATCAAATGAAGATATAAAAAAAATAAAAGATATTCCTGTTTCTATTCCTAAGCTTACAGTATTGACTACAAGTATTTTTGATGAGTTTATGGAATTGAATAAGCTTTATGATATTGCTTATTCACATGAAGCAGATAATGTAATAGCAAATGAATTTCAGAAGGCAAGCCTGCCTGCTTCATTGGTGGGAGACTTGCGTTCGCTTGTAAAGTCAACACATATACCGTTTGCAGTGCGTTCTTCAAGCTTGCTGGAAGATGCAATGTATGAGCCGTTCGCAGGAATTTACGGCACAAAAATGATTCCGAATAATCAAACGGATATCGACTCACGTTACCGGAAACTGACCGAAGCAATTAAGTTTGTTTATGCTTCTACTTTTTTCAAGAGAGCTAAAGATTATATAAGAGCAACAGGCAAGAATATAGAAGATGAAAAGATGGCAGTAATAATCCAGGAGGTTGCAGGAGAGAAACATGACAGCCGTTTCTATCCTGATATTTCGGGAGTAGCACGGTCATTTAATTTTTATCCTGCAGGAAAGGAAAAAGCATCAGATGGTGTTGTTAACTTAGCTCTTGGACTTGGAAGAACAATTGTTGACGATGGTGTGTCATGGAATTTTTCACCTTCACATCCTGCGGTACAGCCCCCTTATGCAAATATTGATGAATTAATCGAAAACTCGCAGAGGACATTCTGGACTGTAAACCTTGGTACTCCTGCCTTTTATGACCCGACAAAAGAAACTGAATACCTGCTGCACCTTGATATACACGAAGCGGAAAAAGACGGCACAATGGAGTTATGTGCATCAACATATTCTGCTGAAGCTGATGTATTGAAGCCGGGTTTATTTTTAGCCGGTCCAAGATTTATAAACTTCGCTCCGATATTAAAATATAATGCATTGCATTTGAACATGCTTATGAAAGCAATGCTGAAAGTTTGTGAAGATGCAGTAAAATCTGCAGTGGAAATTGAATTTGCAATAACCATAAAGGGCAATGAAGCATTGCTTAGCTTTTTACAAGTAAGACCCATGGTTGTTTCAGATGAGGAAGTTGATATAACTGATAAAGAGTTTGAAAATAAAGATAACTTTTTATCTTCAACACATGTGCTTGGCAACGGTACTGTTGAAACAATATTTGATATTGTATTTGTTAAACCGGAATCATTTGAAACAAAGAACACACCTTTAATTGTAAGTGAAGTAGAAGCCGTTAATATTAAGTTAACAAAAGAAGGAAAGCCGTATTTACTGATGGGCTTTGGCAGGTGGGGAAGCTCTGACCCGTGGCTTGGTATTCCTGTTGAGTGGGGTCAGATATCGGGTGCCAAGGTCATTGTTGAATCAATGCTTCCGAATATTAATGTTGAGTTAAGCCAGGGTTCACATTTCTTCCATAATATTACAAGTTTCCAGGTATTATATTTTTCCATTCCTTTTAATGAAAGTTCGAAGATAGACTGGCAGTGGCTTGGAAAAGTTCAGACAGTCGAAGAAAAAAAATATATTAAACACGTCAGGTTAATAAAGCCTTTGCTTGTAAAAGTAGACGGGCGTACAGGAAGAGGAGTTATCCGCAAGATGATTGAAAAAGCCAAGTCAATAGATAAAATTCTTGCATCATTACAGGAGCGTGCGAAAGAGCTCAATTGCTTATACAGGATTGAAGAATTTCTGAATCAACCCAATCTTGATTCAGATACAGTATTGCAGGAAGTAGTTAAAGCAATTCCCCCGGGATTTCAGTATCCTGATATTTGTGCCGCAAAGCTGTCCATTGAAAAAAAGATTTACCAGACTGAAAATTATGCAGATACAAGATGGATGATGGAAGCCGATATTGTTGTACAGGGAAATATTACCGGCACACTCAGAGTAAATTATCTTAATGACAAATCTGAGCTGGATGAAGGTCCTTTTTTAAAAGAAGAACGAAAGCTTATTAATACAATTGCCGAACGTATCAGCAGCTATATACTCCATAATAAGTTAAAAGTCGTTTTTAAAGAGTGGAAAGATTCGCAGGAAGGTATATCAACAGGAAGCCAGAGAGATGAATGGAGAATTGCACTTGACTTGCTGAGGGAAACAGACCGTAATCTTTACCAGCTTATAGCCAGGAAGATGATGAACTTCTTATGCTGGAGCGGTATTAAAGAAGCAGAGGAATTACTGCTTACTTCGTCTATTACAAAAAAGGGCAAAGACAGGAAAGACCGTTCGATTATAGAATATGAAAACCGTCCTTTAGAAAAAGAGAACCTTCAGGTAATAAGTGAACAGGTATTTAATATTGCCGCAGATAATTTAAGTGACGAAGAAATATTATACAGGATACAAAAATGGATTCAGGAAGATAAATCAAGCTTTCTTGTCAGGATACTTGAAAACCTTGGTACAACACTTCCCGAAATAGCTGATGCAATAAGGAGATACATCAGCATATCACCCGAAGAAAAACCTTTATCCTCATCTATTGTAGAGGGGCTTCATGTTTCATTGATAAGAAGGTTCTTATCAGACCAGCTTCAATTTATCAGTATAGCAAAGAATTATGTTGAGATTAATGACTTCTACAGCCTGCTTCAAAGGATGATATATCCTTTAAAAAGCCATGGCAAGCTTGGCGGCAAAAGTGTTGGTTTGTTCATAGCTAATAAGATATTAAAAAAGAATGAAGAGCATAAAGACCTGTTTGCAGGAATAAAAACCCCGAAGACATGGTATATTACATCCGATGGTATTATAGATTTCCTGCATTACAATAATCTTGAAGAAGTCTTTGAGCAAAAGTATAAAGACCTTGACCAGATAAGGCAGGAGTATCCGTATATTGTCCAGGTATTTAAAAACTCTTCATTTCCTCCGGAACTTGTAAAGAATTTATCGGTAGCAATTGATGATTTCGGGAGCTGCCCGTTAATTGTAAGAAGCTCAAGCTTGCTTGAAGACAGAATGGGTGCTGCATTTTCAGGGAAATATAAAAGCCTGTTCGTTGCAAACCAGGGAACAAAACAGGAAAGATTAAACGCTTTGATGGATGCAATTGCGGAAGTATATGCTTCTGTTTTCAGTTCGGACCCGATTGAATACAGGTCTGAACGCGGATTGCTTGATTATAATGAAGAAATGGGTATCATGATACAGGAGGTTGTTGGCACAAGAGTCGGCAAGTATTTCTTCCCTACATATGCAGGTGTTGCTTTCAGTAATAATGAGTTCAGATGGTCTTCAAGAATTAAACGGGAAGACGGGTTAATACGTTTGGTTCCGGGGCTTGGAACACGTGCTGTTGACAGAGTCAGTGATGATTATCCTGTTCTGATTGCACCTGGACAACCGGGATTAAGAGTAAATGTTACGGTTGATGAAGTTCTGAGATACTCGCCTAAAAAGCTGGATGTAATTAATCTTGAAACAAACAGGTTTGAAACAATAGAAGTAAATGAGGTTTTAAGATTATACGGCAATGAATATCCTTTTATTACAGATATTATTTCTGCAGTTGAGTTTGACCAGATAAAAAAAGTAATACATATTGATTTTGATTCAAACAGGTACGATTTTGTTGTTACGTTTGATAAGCTTATAGGCAGTACCAATTTCATCAAAAAAGTACAGGCAGTAATGAATGTATTGAAAGAGAAATTAAATACTCCTGTTGATATAGAGTTTGCATCAAATGGAAATGATTTTTATTTACTGCAATGCAGACCTCAAAGCTATTCAAAAGAAAGCATGCCTGCACCGATTCCGCAGGATATACCAAACGAAAAAATTATTTTCACTGCGAACAGGTATGTTTCAAACGGCAAAGTACCTGATATTACACATATAGTTTATGTTGACCCGGATAAATATACTGATATACCTGACCTTGATGGCTTGAAAGCTGTTGGCCGTGCTGTAGGACGGTTAAACAAGCTTCTTCCCAAGAGGCAATTTATTTTAATGGGTCCCGGAAGGTGGGGCAGCCGCGGCGATATTAAGCTTGGTGTGAATGTTACTTACTCCGATATTAATAATACGGCAGTGCTTATTGAAATTGCCAGAAAAAAAGGTAACTATATACCTGACCTGTCATTTGGAACACACTTCTTCCAGGATCTTGTGGAATCTTCAATACGTTATTTACCGCTTTATCCTGATGATAAAGAAATTATTTTCAATGAAAAGTTTTTACGCGGAAGCAAAAATATATTAAAGGAAGTACTTCCCGAATACAGCTACCTGAGCGATGTAATAAAAGTTATTGATGTACCTGAATCGGCAGACGGGCATACATTAAAAGTATTAATGAATGCCGATCTTGATGAAGCAATTGCTTATATTTCCATTCCGACAACAAAGCGGCAAAGAGATGCTGAGATTATTCAGAGGTCTGGTGCAAGGTCAGATGATTTCTGGAGATGGCGTTACAGAATGGCTGAAAGAATTGCATCAATGATAGATGCCGAAAGATTTGGCGTGAAGGCGTTTTATGTTTTCGGAAGCACTAAGAATGCAACTGCAGGTCCTGAAAGTGATATTGATATTATGATTCATTTCAGGGGAAATGAAAAGCAGAAGGAAGAGCTTTTGATGTGGCTTGAGGGCTGGAGCTTATGTATTTCTGAAATGAATTATCTGAAAACAGGTTATAAGATTAAAAATATTCTTGATGTAAAAATAATTACGGATGAGGATATTGCAAACAAGGATAGCTTTGCGGTTAAGATTGGTGCAGTAACGGATGCAGCGAAAGCTCTTTCATTAGGTAAGTAAGATTCAATTACGAATGACGGATTAAACCTATCTTCTTTTTCCCCTGCATGCATGCAGGGGAAAAAGAAATGCATTAACACCCACAAGGTTTCAGGGCAGGCAAGTTAACGAACTCTACACACTTCAATGCACTCCACACTCTCAATGCACTCCACACTCTCAATGCACTCTAATCACTCTAATCACTCTATACACTCTAATCACTCTATACACTCTAATCACTCTATACACTCAATACACTCTTACAGCATATCTTCAAAAAACTTTTCCAGTAATTTTTTTTGTGATTTGGTATATGTATAACCTTCATCTTCAAGAAGCTTAAGTCCCTGCATGCCCTTTTTTAATTTAGGCTCTATTTTTATGGCAGCTTTTAAAATTTTTTCTGCATCATCATTTTCATTCATTATATACATAGTTAAGGACATCCCAAGCAATGCATCCCAGTCTTCATTATCTAATTCAAAGCTTTTACTTAAAGAAGCAATAGCCAGCTTATACTCTTTATTTTCAAACAGCATCCAGCCAAAGTTATTATATGCAATTTGTTCATCCGGGTTTAGCTCAATGCATTTAACGAAATCTTCTTTTGCCTTTTCATATTCTTTTAAGTTATTGTATGCTCTTGCCCTTGAAAGATATGCACCATAATATTTGGGAAACATTTCTATTGCTACGCTTAGGTCCTGAATTGCACGCATATCATCACCTAAATATGAATAGGTACGCCCCCTGTCATAATATACTTCTATGTAACTGTCATCAAGAGAAATTGCTTTGTTAAAATCATTCAGAGCACTCTGGTAATTATTGGTATAAAGATATGTTTCACCGCGTCCTTTATATCCGTAAGGGTCTTCGCTGTCAATTGATATAGCAGTATTATAATCTTCCAGGGCTTCTTTATATTTACCCAGTTCATTATACAGGTTCCCTCTTGCAATTAATGCATCAGTGTCTTCATGCTCCAGCTCTATAGCCATATTCAGATCTTTTAATGCATCTTCATACTGCTCCAGTTTTTTATATGCTAATGCACGGTTGTAGTAACCTATTGCTGAGTTAGGAAGTATCTTCAGGTAAGCAGTATAATAGAAGAGAGTTTCTTTATAATTTTTTGCGAGATAAGCATTATATCCTTTAAAGAAATAATCGTTTGATTCTTTAAGCTGAGGATTATTTAAATATTCGTTACGTACACTAAAAATTTCATTGATAGGAATTGCAAAGTTTAAATTCTGCCCTTCTTTAACCTGGAAAGTACTAATGCCGACCAGCTCCCCTTTAGAATTTATTATAGCTCCGCCGCTGCTTCCCTGTGAGATGCTTGCACTTATTTGTATATAAGTATCTTCATCAAAGCTGCGGATTCCGCTTACTATACCTTCTGATATTGTATTCTCATAACCCATCGGACTTCCTATTGCGTAAATTTTTTCCCCGACTTTTACGTTTTCACTGTTGCCTACTGCTATTGTCTTAAAATTCTTTTCATTTACTTTCAGAATCAGAATATCTTTTTCAATATCAGCTGCTTCAATTGTAAAATAATTAATAAATTCTTTGTTGTGATATACAGCAATCTTTTCACATTTTGAAAATACATGGTAATTTGTGATAATAATCCCGCTGTCATTTATCACAACGCCGCTTCCCTGTTTCATCGGCTTACCTTCAAAATCATAAGCTACAATTACAACAATAGCATCATTAACTTTTTCGAAAATTTCCTGCGCGGTTAGTTCCTGTGAGTAAACGGGATTAGAAAATATATAAATAAATACTGCAAATATTGAAGTGATTGTAAGTTTTTTTAACATATTATTGCGGCTAAATTATAATTTATAATATAAATTATATATTCTTTAATAAATATTAAAGTCTTTTAGAGTGTGATTATGAGATTCATCATAATCATCATATTCTTCAAATTCATCAGTTCAGTCAGATTAGAAGCTTCAACTCAAAGTACACGAAGGTAACAAAAAACACAAAGAAAAGCTTTAATGATTAGAGGACAAGGGGTAATTCGTTAATGTATAATGTATTTATAATAAAAAGATTTTTTTTGATATTTCGAAAGATCTTTAATCCTGAAAAATCACCCCTTGATTTCAATCCCTGCAGGAATTATAAAGCAAGGGGTGATTTTTCAATATTATAGTCTTTAAATATTTATCTAATTCTTCAGATATGAGAAATCATAGTTATTAAAACGAATCACCCCTTGTCCTCTAATCATTAAAGCTTTTCTTTGTGAACTTTGTACCCTTTGTGACCTTTGTGTTAAAATTTCTTTTTAATCATAGTAATCATATTAATCTGAGTTAATCTGTGGCTCAAGCTTTTCCAATTCGATATTGGCAATTCGATATTCGAGATTGAAAAAATTCTCCCTTTTAAACGTGGAAAGATTTATATAAATTAGCATATAATCCAAAATATATTGAAACGTTTATTAATATTACTTATTCTCTTATCTGCTGTAACAATAACCGTTTATACGCAGGATACAGAGAAAAGCCATGCTCAGTCAAAAGTAAGAGCTTATGTTACAGATGAAGCAGCTGTTCTTTCTTCATCCGAAATCAGCTCACTTGAAACAAAGCTTGCAGATTTTGAAAAAGAAACTTCCAATCAGGTTGTCGTTTATATAGTTTCTTCACTGAACGGTGAATCACTTGAAGAAACATCGTTTGAGATAGCTGAGAAAAACGGCATCGGGCAAAAAGGGAAGAATAACGGAGTTCTGTTATTTATCGCTATTAATGACAGAAAACTCAGAATTGAAGTAGGCTATGGCCTTGAAGGTGCTTTACCTGATGCCTTATCAAACCAGATAATCAGGAAAGAAATCACTCCTAGCTTTAAGCAGGGAAATTATTATGCGGGAATTAATGCCGGGGTTGATGCAATTATCAAAGCAACAAAGGGTGAATACGTTCAGGAAAAAAAAACTAGTGAAGATAATAAAAGCATCGGAATTGGTTTTTGCGGACTTCCAATATTAGTAATAGTTATATTCTTTTTCTTTGGAATATTTTTTATAATATCTATTATCAGGCGTTTGTTTGGCTGGACAGGAATTGGCGGAAGCAATAGGGGCTGGTGGAATTCAGGAAGCGGAAGCAGTTGGGGGAGCGGCAGCGGTTGGAGCAGCGGCAGCGGCGGTGGTTTCTCAGGCGGAGGGGGATCGTTCGGCGGCGGCGGCTCTAGCGGAAGCTGGTAAGATGGGTGCAGGTTTGTGGTTGCAGGTTTGTGGTTTTAAGCTGCAAGTTGATGGTTATAAGTTTAGGCTAGAAATTATAAAAATATTTTTATTGCTGGATTTGTTTTTAAAATTGTTTGTTGCTAATTGCTCATTATTAATTGATTTAGAAAATCCGAAATGAAAAAAGAATGGTTAAGTAATTTTTTGTCTCCCGGCGACCTTGATAAAATCAAGGAAGAGATTAACAATGTTGAGCGCAGAACTTGCGGTGAGATACGTTTAAGCTTAAGGGATAAAAGAAATTTTTTCGAAAAGCTTTATAAATGCCATGAGCTTGCTGTCCGTGATTTCGAAAAGATGGGTATGACAAATACTAAAAATAAAACAGGCATTCTTGTTTTCATAGTTTTCGGGGAGAGATATTATGATATACTGGCGGATGAAGGTATTTACAACAAGATACCGGATTCAACATGGAATAACCTCGAAGCAAAGCTTAAAGAGGAATTCCGTTCAGGTAATTATTTAACCGGTATACTGCAAATAATTGACAGGATGGGTGATGCGTTATGCAGGGAATTCCCGCGTGAAGATGACGATGTTAATGAACTGTCCGATGAAGTTGTCGTGCATTAATTCTTCTTTTTGAACACCAGCGTTAATGGGACCCCGTCAAAGCCGAAGAACTCGCGTATCTTTCCTTCAAGGAACCTCTTGTAATTTTCTTCAATATCGGAAGGATTGTTTGCAAAAAATCCTATTACAGGCGGAGATGCTTTTAATTGCGTGATGTAATTTATTTTTATTTCTCTTCTGAACCTTGAAAACGGAGGGCTGACTTCAATAACTTTCTGCAGTCTTGCATTCAGCTCGCTTGTCTTTATTTCACGGGCTCTTTCCTTATATACTTTTAATGCATCTTCTATCACCCTGGATATACGCTGTTTTGTTAAGGCTGATATAAACAGGAACGGGAGATAATCAAATGTTTTTATATGCTCTTTAATTTTAATCTCGAACAGCTTTGCTGTTTCGCTGTCTTTTTCAACCAGGTCCCATTTGTTAATCACTATCAGTATTCCTTTTTTCATCTGTGCAGCTTCGGAGATAATGTTTACATCTTCCTTATCAAGCTTAAAAGTCGCTAGTTTTATATCAGATGAATTGCTCAGCTTAGTTACTATGGTTGCGGCATCAATCACTACAATTGCAACATCGCACTTTTCAATACTTCGCCGGGTTCTTATTGCAGAATAAAACTCGAGGTTCTCGGCTTTTCTTATCTTTGCTTTTCTTCTTAATCCTGCAGTATCTATAAGAACAATATCCTGCCCGTAATACTTGATAGTTGAGTCAATTGAATCGCGTGTTGTGCCGGGAATATCAGTTACAATATTTCTATTCGTCTGGGTCAGTGCATTTGATAAAGAAGACTTGCCTACATTCGGTCTTCCGATTATGGCAAACTTAGGTATCTCATCTTTTCCGAATTCGTCCTTCACGTCATCCGGAATATTTTCTGCAACCAGGTCAAGCAGGTCACCGGATTTTCTTCCAACCATTGCAGAAACATCAAGAGGCTCGCCAAGTCCCAGCTTGTAAAAATCGGGAAGATAAATCTCAAAGTTATGGCTGTCAACTTTATTGGCCACTAAAAACAATTTCTTCCCTGCATTAATTTCCTTGTTCATTTCTTTTCTCAGCAGTGATGCAAGCTCAAAATCAAGCGGAGTTACACCGGTTTGTGCATCGACAACATACAAAATGACATCCGCCTCATCGATTGAGATTTGCACCTGCTCACGGATTGCCGCTTCAAATTTATCTTTGCTGTTGGGCACATAGCCGCCTGTATCAATGAGGAAGAACTTTTTGCCGTTCCATTCAGCTTCACCGTAATTGCGGTCTCTTGTTACCCCGGGTGTATCGTGAACAATAGCCAGCCGTTTGCCAATCAAGCGGTTGAATAAAGTCGATTTCCCCACATTTGGACGCCCTATTATTGCTACTATCTTATTTGCCATAGCCCATAAGATAGTTTTAATAGTTCAGGGTTTCAATGGAAAAGGAATGCTTGAAAAAATGTCCATTTATTGTGTATTAATATAAAAATTGCTTAAGACTCATTAATATTTTCATGATATACCTGACACTGACCGGATTTAATCATGTAAATTAAACAGAACTTGATTCGCATTATCCGCATTTTAATTATATTAAACACATTAACAATTATAGAAAATTAATTACAAGGAGAGTAAAATGGATAACTTAATTAAAATGGTAGTCGATAAAACAGGTATTTCAGCAGAACAGGCAAAAGGTGCTGTAGATACGGTTCTTGGATTTATAAAGGAGAAAGTGCCCGGTATCGGAGACCAGATAGACGGGCTGCTCAAAGGAGAAACAGGGGATGTTGTGAAAAATATTTCCGGCAAATTGGGCTTTTAATAAATAAATATAATTTATTAAACTCCGGATTGGAAAAATATTCCTGTCCGGAGTTTTTTTTAGCTTTATTTATACTGAAGTAAGATAAAAAACTCAATTTTATTTGTGAGTTATATTAATTATGTTTGTGTAAGTTCTTATTATTATATGGATATTAAAAATACAAGTACTAAAATTACGTCATCACTATCAATATTTACCAATAAATTAATTGATTATGCAGGATTATTCCCGCCTGCATCTCTGGGTATATATAACTCATATTCTAATTTTCTTAGATATTATGACAGTCCTTACGGCTTTATGCTGTCGAGATTTATTATTCCTTCCAAAAAGCTTCCCGAGCTTGCTGATATTTACAGCCATTTTGATGTGACAAAACAAGCTCCTTTATCAGTTTTGTTTACAGGCGGCGATACAGCTAAACAATTTATTGATGAACTTAAGAATGATATTAAGTTAGTGAATGAATTTATTACAAAACATGAAGAGCGGGTTATACTTGAAAGCTTTGAAACAAAGTTACCCGCAGATCTTTTCAGTGATTTAAAGGGAATTAAAGAATTCTTCGTTGCAATATCTTCATTTGTTGAGAAGGAATTAAAGTCAACGGTAAACATCTTTTTTGAAGCACCGCCGGATATAAATATGCCGACTTTAATAGATGCATTGACAGAGTTTAACAAAGAGCACGGCAGAAGTTACGGCTATAAGTTAAGAACAGGCGGACTGGAGGCATCAGCTTTTCCGGATGCAGGGCATATTTCAACTGTGCTTAAAATTTGCAGGAACCATGAGGTACCCGTTAAATTTACCGCAGGCTTACATCATCCGCTGAGACGCTATGAGGAAAGTGTTAAAACAATAATGCATGGTTTTTTAAATATCTTCACTGCTGGTATTATCAATTGTACTCATGATATCAACCGCCACGAAATACAGGAAATACTACTGGATGATAATATTGATAATTTTGAATTTCATGAAAATTATTTCCAATGGAAGAACCTGGTTGTATTGAACAGCTCAATTTCCGATGCAAGAAAAAGATTTCTAATCTCATTTGGAAGCTGCAGCTTTGAAGAACCAATAGAAGATTTAAAAGAATTGGAATTGCTGTAATTACCGAATTTCCACGAAAGTGGAAATGCCGAAAAAATAGAAACAAGATTTTAATATATTCCCGCTGTTGCTGATTTTTGGTGATAGCGGGAATTGAAATATATATTATAAATTATGCAAAAATCATTTATCGAAGTTTCGCAGGATTCACATTTTCCAATTCAGAATTTGCCTTATGGAGTTTTCCAATTAAAGAAAGGCAGTGTGCCGCATATCGGTACTGCTATTGGTGATTACATTCTTGACCTTACTATGCTTGAAGAGCGGGGGTTGTTTCTTCTTACTGCTTTGGGAGCCGAGAGAGTATTCAGCGAAAGAACATTAAATGCTTTCATGTCAAAAGGCAAAGAAGTAAGAATGCAAATACGGACAGTTCTTCAGACAATTTTAAGTGAAGACAATCCTTTGTTAAGAGATGATGAGGAATTAAGAACGGCGTCACTTGTAAAAATGGAAGATGTGCAAATGCTGCTGCCTGTTGAAATAGGAGATTACACCGATTTTTATTCATCCAGAGAACACGCAACAAATGTAGGTATAATGTTCCGCGGTAAAGATAATGCACTAATGCCCAACTGGCTTCATTTACCTGTTGCTTATCATGGCAGGGCAAGCTCTGTTGTGGTCTCAGGTACAGATATTCACAGGCCTAAGGGACAGTTAAAGCCAGCTGATTCCGATAAACCTGTATTTGGACCTTGCAAATTGCTCGACTTTGAGCTTGAGACAGGATATTTTATCAGCAGCGGCAATAAGCTTGGTGAGCCAATTCCAATTGATAAAGCTTATGAACATATTTTCGGAATGGTTTTAATCAATGACTGGAGTGCGAGGGATATTCAAACATGGGAGTATGTACCGCTTGGTCCATTCCTGGCAAAAAACTTTGCGACTTCAATATCGCCATGGGTCGTTACAATGGAAGCATTGGAGCCGTTTAAAACAAAAGGACCGGAACAGGAACCTGAGCCGCTTCCTTACCTGCAGAGCAAAGGTGATTGGGCTTATGATATAAATCTTGATGTATTTATTAAAACTGAAAAGCTGAGTGAACCATTTAAAATATCAGGCTCTAATTTTAAATACATGTACTGGAACATACTCCAGCAATTAGCTCATCATACAATTACAGGATGTAATATGAGAACAGGTGACTTGCTTGGCTCCGGAACAATAAGCGGTCCCACACCAGATTCATACGGCTCAATGCTTGAGCTGACATGGCGCGGTGAAAAACCAATCAGGCTGCCCGACGGTGAGGAGAGAAAATTCATACAGGATGGCGATGAAGTTATAATGAGCGGCTATTGCAAGGGGGATGGGTATAGGGTTGGATTTGGAGATGTTAGAGGAAGAGTACTGCCAGGTTTATAAGGTTTATAAGGTTTATAAGGTTTGTAAGGTTTGTAAGGTTTGTAAGGTTTGTAAGGTTTGTAAGGTTTGTAAGGTTTGTAAGGTAAAACAAATTGCGAGCTCAAACATTTTCGGATATTTAGTTTGATTAGAAATAATGTTAATAAATTCTTAATGATACTTAATATGGAAAGCGTGGCGGGTACCCTCTGGGTCATCCCTACAATGATTAGGAGTTTTAAGAGTCTTTGGAAAATAGAAAGCAAAGACCTCATACCTGATTTTCCTTACATCTATTTGATATCTTTTGCAAGATTCTAAATGCTGCACACAAAAAAAATCTCTCTTTAATTTCAATGCTTATGAAACTAAAGAGAGATTTAGAGAAAATCAGGGAATATGATTATTCTTTTTTCATCTTTCCGTTTTTATCTTCTTTTACCAGAATAAAAGAGGTTGAATTACACAGATCAACATTGCTCATTATGTATTCAGTCCCTTTATCGTCATGAAATCTAATATCCCACATACATTCAGTCATGCTGACCGGAATACTTAACCTGACAGCATCGCTCTCTGAAGTTATATTTTGAGAAATAAGATTATTCCCCCACATGTTCCGTGTTGTTGGTGAAGCATACACATCAACTATTGTCATACCTGTACCGTTTGTTACAAGGTATTCCCTGGTATCCTGTGCAATGGATGTCACGCTTAATGTAAGTAATAATACCACTGCAATGATGAAGCTTTTCATAAGTACCTCCAAGGATTAAATTTATAATAAATAGTAGTTTTTTTAAAGCAGTAAAATCATTATATCATATATACACAGGTTATTTGGGAATAATATTTAGTTTAAAAAACCGGACATGAAGGGTAAAAGTTCATTAAAGAAAGATCTAAAAGCTGAAGATGTTGTTTTACGAGGACTAAAACATCAACATAAATTAATCGTATAAGTTAGTCCTTTATAGATATAAATTTGTTCTTTTTTTTATATGAAATATATTTTGGATTAAATATGTAATTAAATATAATTCAATTTGTTACAGTATTTATATGAAATTTTGTTTATTTTATTATGAATGGATATCCAAAAACATATAAATCATTGGTTTGAAGGAGCTGAAAGTGATTTAATTGCTGCTGAAATTATGTTTAATAATGGGCATTATAATTATTGTTTATTCATTGGACACCTTGTATTAGAAAAAGCATTAAAAGGTGTATATGTTAAAGTATTAAAAGCAGTACCGCCTAAGACACATAATCTTGTTTTTCTTGCAAACAAAATTAATTTGAAAATTACTAAAGAGCAGGAAAAATTTCTATTTGAAGTAAATGCTTTTAATATTGAAACAAGGTATAGTGATTATAAAACCGATTTTTACAAAAAATGCACAAAAGAATTTGCTCATGAAAATTTTGAAAATATTAAAGTAATATACAAATGGATCAAAGAACAATTATAAATGAAGAAATATTAAATATTGTAAGAAGATATATTGCAGAGTTAGGAAAAAATAACATTCCTATAAAAACTGCATTTCTATTTGGTTCATATGCAAATGGAAAATATGAAGAATGGAGCGATATTGATATTGCTTTGGTATCTGATAAATTTGAAGGAGATCGTTTTTATGATAGACGGAAAATTGCTGATGTTACTTTAAGTTTAGATGTTAGAATTGAACCTCATACTTACCGGGTTGAAGATTTCAACGAAGATGAAGATTTATTTGTCAGAGAAATATTGAGAACAGGTATTAAAATTGTCTAATATCTCAGAAAAGCATCTTTCAGTTACACGAACTGCTCGTTACTACACTTCAGGTGAACTTAATAAAAATATAAATACTATCTGGTTTGTTATTCATGGGTATAGGCATAATGCACACAAGTTCATAAATCTTTTTTCTGAGCTGGCTGAAGAAGGTGATTATATAATTGCTCCTGAAGGGTTATCGAGGTTATATGTTAGAGGCGAGGCGGGTGATGTAGGTGCCTCATGGATGACAAAAGAAGACAGGGAAAATGAAATAAAAGATTATGTGAATTATCTTGATAAATTATTTTATGAAGAAGTTGAGCTAAAGAGAAACGAATTTAACTTTAAAGTAAATGCATTGGGTTTTTCACAGGGGGCAGCTACTTTAACCCGGTGGCTTGCTTATGGAAAATCGAAGGTTGATAAAATAATTTCATGGACAGGAAGTATCGGTCATGATGTTGATTATTCCGCTTCTGAAAATTTTAAATCTACACCGATCCATTTGGTATTCGGGAACAAAGACCCGTACTTTCCGGGTGATTATTATAAATCACAGGTTGAAATACTGCGGAAATATGGAATTGAACCCCAAATACACTTTTTTGACGGAGGGCATGAAGTGAGTGCGGGATTGATAAAGCAATTACGAATGACGAGTTACGAATGACGAATTATTTAATAGATATTGTAAATTCCATTTTAGAAATAACATCACTCACTACAAACGTTTTTCAGCCAGTTAATAATATTTTCTTCAAGAACGATAGACCTTTTCGGCCACACCCAATACGCTTCAGGAAAATTCCATTCACCTCCACGCAATGTTTGATTAAAATGAATATTATGCGGTAAACCGGGAATTATTTTTATTTCAAATTGCTGCCCTGATTGAGATAAATATTTTTGCATCTTCTCAAAATTTCTTTCAGGCGGAACAAGCACATCATCTTCTCCAAAAATTGACAGTACAGGACATTTTACATTTTTTAAACCTTCCTCAGGGTCATAATTATTTTTTCTCCACCAAACCATATCTGAGTCGTTGTATGATTCAGGTAACTGAAGATATTGTTTCCACTCCTTGTTTTGCAATGGTGCTAAAGTTTTTTGAAAACTATCCCATTTCTCTTTGTTATTAACAGCTTCGAAGTATTGTTTATTGTTTTGCAAAGCTGAATCAATTGCTTCTATTGAATAATTCTCCTGTTTCATATGGTATTCTACCGCGTCCATTTGCTGTTCCCATACACTCACAGACGGTCCTAAGAATAAAACAGCAAAGGCAGTATTATCAATTTTAGCAGCACATATTTCAGCCACCCATCCGCCGCGGCTTGCTCCAAGTACTCCTATTTTATCTTTCTTTACATCTTCTCTTGTCATTAAATATTTGATACCTGAACTAACATCTTCAGCCAGCTCATAAAAATCTGCATCATTATTCCCTGTTGATGAATCTATACCGCGTTTATCATATATCAATGCACCATACCCATGTTCTGCAAGAAAGTATGCAAAATACCTGTATCTCCAGTTTCTCCTGCTTTGCGGCTCATCAGCGCCATGAATAAGTATCACAACCGGAAATGTAATTTTACCAAACGGTTTAAAGAGTGTTCCCGCTATCTTAATTTCTTTATTATAAAAAGTAATATACTCGCGGTTAAAAAGCAGTACCGGAGCTGTCATTTTCTTCAAATGAATATTTATTGACGGGTCCCATTTTTTGTTTGTACCGGTAATTTCTCCTGTTAAAGTATCATATCTTGCATCAAAATATCCCATGAATGTTCTGAATTTCATATTGGGAAAAGCGATATCTATTTCAGTAACCGGTTCTTCGAACAGTCCCATATCCGGAATATTGTACGTCCCTTTGATGGAATCACTTTCTTTATAAAAATTAAACTCAACCAGCTGAATTGAACCGAGCCGGTCTACTGCTCCGTGCCAGTACCCGGTAATATCGTTATTGGAATAAATGCATTTAGAAACAATCAGCAGTAACAATAATGTATAAAGCTTTACTTTCATTTGAATTGAAATCTGAAATGTTTTTAATTAATCTTGAACAAATATAATAAGCTATGCACAGAATGCACATAAAGAATACCTTTGGAATACCTTTAGAAAATATAAATATTGAAAAATGAAGTTTATTATCAATAAAATATACAGAATAGATACCGATGAAAACTTAGTGCAAAAGCTAAGCAATGGGGAAGTTACCGGTACTGAAAAAATAGAATCAAGAATTACTGAAGTCCTCCTGATTCTTGCCGGCAGTAATAATAAAGTAATAAGCAGGGAATTATTAATTGATAAAGTTTGGAACAATTACCCGGGCGGTGATGACGGGCTTACACAAGCAATTTCATTTTTAAGAAAGATTTTGAATGATAATTCAAAAACCCTGATAGAAACAATTCCCAAGAAAGGATATAAGCTGAATGCAGAAGTTGTTTTTCCGCAGGATGATGAGAAACATATTCAGTCCGAAGATATGAGTGTCCAATTTAACAGGTTAAAAAGAACAAACAAATTATTATGGGCTGCTGCACTGATATTTTTAATTTTCGTGATCTGGCTGGCTTTTTTCCAGACTCCTAAAACTCATTTTACTCCAAAACCCATGTTTGAAAATAATAAAGATACTGTAAACGTTAGAACTCCTGAACCTGATAAAAATCCCGTACCTCCTGCAGCTAAATAAAATATTTTTCATAGTGAATTAGAACTATAACAAATGGAATCCAAAAGTAATCTTTCACTTCTTCACAATATCAAACATCTTGAAAGCATAAATATTATTTCAATACTCGGTCTTGTGTATATTGCTGTTCAGCTTATATCCGGTTTAAATTATCCAATCTTCCGTGATGAATTTTATTACATTGCCTGTGCAAATCATCCGGCAATTGGATATGTAGACCAGCCGCCGTTTTGTGCGTTAATTCTAATGGTATGGAAAGCAATCTTTGGTGATTCGTTAATTTCTTTAAGAGTATTGCCGGCTTTATCCGGTGCTTTATTAATGCTTGTGACTGCCTTAATAACAGCAGAAATGGGCGGTAAAAAATACGCTCAAATACTTGCCGCTGTTTGCACTATGGTTGCTCCCGGCTATCTTGTTATGAACGGCTTTTACTCAATGAATTCATTTGACCTTCTGTTTTGGGCTTTGCTGTTCTACGTTTTGATTAGAATAATAAATGCAGGCAATTCAAAACTCTGGCTTTGGTTTGGATTAATTGCAGGCATTGGATTGATGAATAAGATTAGCGTAATGTTTTTAATAGCAGGACTTGCACCTGCTTTACTGCTTGTACCGGAAAGGAAGCATTTTAAAGATAAACATTTATGGACCGGGGGATTGATAGCTCTTGTAATATTTACTCCTTATATAATCTGGAATTTAACTCACGATTTGCCAACGATTGAGTTTACGAGAAATGCATCCGGGTTTAAAAATGCAGAAATTCCAATTACAGCTTTCATCTTTTCTCAAATACTTGAGATGAATCCTTTTATTGCAATTGTATGGTTAACAGGATTGATAACACTTTTTACTTCCAAAGGATTAAAAAAATACAGAGTATTTGCTTTTGCATACATAATAATCTTTCTTATTTTTGCATTTCAGAACGGGAAGCCGTATTATCTTTTCCCATATTATCCTGTATTGATTTCAGCAGGAGCTGTTTCAATTGTTAATTTTTCCAATCAAAGATTAACATGGCTAAAGCATGTAATAACTGCTGTTGTTGTTATAGCAGGAATATTCTTTTCACCGATTGCAATTCCTATATTACAACCTGAAGGAGTAATTGCTTTTCAAAAAACTTTGGGAATAAATCTATCGGCAGGAGAAAAAGGAAAGCAGGCGTTATTGCCGCAGCATTTTGCCGATAGGTTTGGCTGGGAAGAAATGGTTGAGAAAGTTGCAAAAGCTTATAACTCACTGAGTGATAGTGATAAAGTAAATACAGCTATCTTTGCACAGAATTATGGAGAAGCAGGAGCAATTGATTATTACGGTAAAAAGTACGGTCTGCCAAAAGCTGTATCGGGACACAATAACTACTGGCTATGGGGTTATGGCAATGAGAACGTGTCAAATTTTATTATCCTTGGCGGTGATATAAACGACCATTCACCGGAATTCGAAGAAGTTAAATTAGCAGATGTACACACACATAAATACGCTATGCCTTATGAAAGTGATCTGAATATATTTATTGCAAAGGGATTGAAGAAACCGATTAAGGAAATATGGCCAAGAGTGAAAGAGTATATTTGATTACAGATTACAGATTACAGATTATGCCACAGGCATCCTTCGGACAGATTGCAGATTACAAATTGCAGATTGCAGATTGTAACCGCGTTACTGCAAATTCTTCCTTGTTATACCGGCGGTACTAATATCTTATGGCATCTCTTTTAATATTTCTTCCAGTACATCAATAAACTCTTTCACGTCACTTTCTTTTACTGTTAATGCAGGGTCAATTCTCAATACATTCGTTCCATATCTTTGAGCAACTATAAATCCTCTCTTCAATAATTCTTTCCGGACAATTGATGCATAAGATTCGGAATCTTTCCTGTCAATAAACTCTAAGGCAATCATTAATCCCCTTCCGCGGATTTCTTTGATTATACTGTAATTGCACTTCAGTTCGTTGAGCTGATTAAATAAACCATTTGAAATGAACCTGCAGTGTTCAATTAACTTTTCATCTTTAATAATACGGATAACTTCTCTTGCAATAACAGCACCCAGCACATCATTTTGGTGAGACTGTGCGTACTTTATAGGTTCACGTTTTAGTGCATCAGCAACTTTTTTATTAACAGCAGTAACGCTTACCGGATAACCGTTGCCAAGCCCTTTGCCCATAGTTACGATATCCGGTTTAATTTTGTAATGCTGAAATCCAAACCATTCACCGGTACGTCCGATACCTGTTGTTACTTCATTTACTATTACTAAACCGTTATTTGTATGTATCTTTTCAATTATATTATCGAGTAATTCCTGCGGAGGGAATCTGACCAATCCCGAAGAACTGCCCGGCTCAAATAGAAATCCTCCAATTCTTTCGAATGGTACATCATCAAGTAATGTGTAATAATTTTTCCTTTCACTTTCACAATATTTAATCCAATCGATACAATACCATTCGTCTTGAGATTTTTTACTTGCAGAGCCATATGCACCGAAATATGAATCTGTAAATGTTAACATCAAAGGTTTATTGGAAATTTGCTGAGCAATCCTTACTCCATACTCAATTGCTTCACTGCCGGAGCAAAGAAATGTGCACATCCCATATTCAAATCTTAATAAAGATAATATTTCATCAGCAGTTTCTTTCACTAGATTGTTTGAATAGCAGTAACCGGTATGTGTGATTTTGTGTATCTGCTCTTCTATTACCTTATTGATACGAGGATGATTGTGTCCGATAGAAGTGCACCAGACGCCTGATTCAAAATCTATATACTTTTTATCATTTGAATCAAACAAATAGCATTTATATGCTTTAACAATATCATCAATAACAAGCTCATGCCCGGGATACCAGAGAAGGTTTTTCATGTTTAAAAGATAATTTAATTCTTTAGAGAATTATGCAAATTACTTGGTAAACTTAACAAACTTAATGAACTTAAAGAACTCAATAAACTTTCTCAATTGATTTAATTTTCTTTATAAGTTATTTTCGTATATTAGAACAATTCGATTAAATAACCCTCCGGAAATACCGGAGGGTTATTTATCTTATAACGTTTCCAATTAAATATAAATAGTGGATTTACTTAAAGATTTAAATACTGAGCAAAAAAAAGCGGTTGAGCAGATAGATGGTCCGAGCATGATTGTTGCAGGAGCAGGAAGCGGTAAAACAAGAGTTTTAACCTATAAAATTGCGTTTCTAATAGAATCAGGTATCAGCCCGTTCGAAATACTGGCGCTTACTTTTACTAATAAAGCTGCTAATGAGATGAAACAAAGGATTTACAATCTCGTTGGCACTAATGCCGGCAGTTTATGGATGGGTACATTCCATTCCATATTTGCACGCATACTCCGTATCGAAGCACAATATATAGGCTTCGACAGGAATTTCTCTATCTATGATGACCAGGACAGCAAGAAGCTTATAGAAGATATTATGAAAATGCTCAGGATTGGCTCCGAAAGCATTAAACCCGATACAATCTTTTCTATAATAAAGAGCTTAAAGAATAAGATGATATTGCCCGATGCTTTTTTTTCTACTGCGGGTAACCCAATAGAAAAAGCTGCGGCAAATGTTTATGAAGAATACCAGAAGACACTCTTCAGAAGCAATGCAATGGATTTTGATGACCTGTTGATTTATCCCATAATATTATTGCAAAAGAATCCTGAACTGCTTGCGAAATACCAGAACAGGTTTAAGTTTATACTTGTAGATGAGTTCCAGGATACTAACATTGCACAATACCGGATAGTTAAAATGCTATCCGAAGGATACGGCAATATAACAATAGTAGGTGATGATGCACAAAGTATTTACAGGTGGCGCGGTGCTGAGATTGAAAATATCTTACGCTTTGAATCGGATTTCCCCGAGTGTAAAGTTTTTAAGCTTGAAGAAAATTACCGCTCGACTAAAAAAATCCTTTCGCTTGCTGATGAAATAATTAAGAACAATAAGAGGCAAATTAAAAAAACGCTCTTCACAAATAATGCCGAAGGTGATGAAGTTGTTCTTGCCGAAACTTTATCCGACAGGGATGAAGGGCAGATGATTGTGAAATGGATACTGCAGGAAAGCCATCACCTAAAACTGAACTTCAAGGACTTTGTGATTTTATACCGTACCAATGCCCAATCAAGAACGATTGAAGATGCACTGAGGAAAAACTCAATCCCGTATATAATTGTAGGCGGAGTTAAATTCTACCAGCGTAAGGAAATTAAAGATGTACTTGCGTATTTAAGGATACTGGTAAATGTGAAGGATGATGAAGCAATGTCAAGAGTCCTTCTACTGAGAGAAGGTATAGGTGACCAAACCCTTGACAAGCTTAAGAAGTACGGCAGGGAAAACAATATGTGCCTTGGTGAATCATTGCTTGAGCTGTACACAAAAAATAAAGAAGACTATAAGCCGACTAAAATAAATAACGAGCTTTCACGCCTTGCAGTGATGGTTGAAAGATACAGGGACCTGATGAATGAGCTATCGCCAAGTGAGCTTGCAAGAACGATTGTTGATGATATCGGGATAATCAGGGAGCTGAGAAATGAAGGCACCGAAGAATCGATGGACAGGATGTATAATATTCAGGAATTGCTTTCCGGTATTTCGGAATATACGGACGAAAATGAGAACCCGACACTTGAGGGATTCCTGCAGGAAGTAAGCCTGGTAACAGATATCGATAAATACGATGACAAGAAGAATGCTGTAACACTAATGACAATTCACTCGGCAAAAGGGCTTGAATACCCGGTAGTATTCATCACAGGATTGGAAGAAGGAATATTCCCGCTGATGAACTCAACCATGTCGCTTGAAGAGCTTGAAGAGGAAAGAAGGCTTTTCTATGTTGCGGCAACAAGGGCGATGCGTAAGCTTTATATGACCTATGCATTGCAGAGATACAGGTTTGGCTCAATGTCGTACCAAATGAAATCAAGATTCCTGAATGAGCTTGACCTTACAAAGATAAAATACAATAAGCATGTTCACGGAAGACAGCCAAAGAGCAAGACAGTTTCAGTTGAAGGTTCATCTATTAAGTACGAATATTATGATGAAGACAACGGCTCTGATGAGAAAGTGATATTCAGGGATAACGGAATTAAGAAGGGTGCTGTAGTATATCACAATAATTTCGGCAGGGGAAGAGTAATTGAAACCTCCGGCAAAGGTGATACAAGAAAAGCCCAGATACAATTTGATAAAGTAGGTGTGAAGAATATTATATTGAAGTATGCAAATTTAAGAGTGGAATGAGTGTATAGAGTGTATAGAGTGTATAGAGTTTATGGAGTGCGGTAACCGTGTTACCGCAAAGTGATTAATGCAAGTTTCAAGAGTTTCATTTTTACAATTTATTATTTATTTTTAGTAGATGAACTACTGGTTATTAAAAACTGAGCCTTCCGTTTATTCATTTGATATGCTGGAGAAGGATAAGCAAACAATCTGGGATGGCGTAACAAGTCCCGGCGGGTTATTCCAGATAAAGCAGGTAAGAAAAGGGGATTTAGCTTTTATCTACCATACAGGTGATGAAAGACATGTCGTTGGAATTGGTGAGATAATTTCTAATCCTTATATAGACCCGAAGTCCGGCAACCCCAAGCATTATGTTTTTGATGTTAAGCCTAAGATTAAGCTGAAAAGAATGGTATCACTTGAAGAGATAAGAGCAAATAAGAAGTTCAAAGATTCCCGCCTGCTCAAAGAGCAGCGGCTTTCCGTCCAGCCGATGCCGGAAGACCTGTGGAATCTAATAATTGAAATGGGCAATAACTAAAGGAGGATTTACAAATAATGGCAATGAATTCGTTCGATATAGTATCCGAAGTAAACTGGCAGGAAGTTGATAATGCTGTTAACCAGGCAAGGAAAGAGATACAGCAAAGATACGATTTCAAAGGTTCAAAAAGCTCAATAGAAATGAGCCAGAAGGAAAAAACACTTACGGTACTTGCAGATGATGATTTTAAGCTGAGAGCTGTCGTTGATATAATGCAGAATAAATTCATAAAACGCGGTATTCCACTTAAAGCATTTGTATATAAAGACCCGGAGGAAGCTAGCGGCGGAATGATAAGACAGCATATTGATGTCCAGCAGGGAATAAGCAAAGATAATGCAAGGCTTATCACAAAGCTCATAAAAGACTCAAAAATTAAAGTACAGGCAGCTATTCAGGATGACCAGGTAAGAGTTACAGGGAAAAGCAAAGACGACCTGCAGAGTATAATGCAGATGGTAAGAGATGCAGACCTTGACTTTGCCGTTCAATTTACGAACTATAGGTAAAAATTAATCATAATGAAATACTTAATTTTTGTCGCTATATTTATCTGTTCAAGCATCTATTCAAAAGATGTGCTTGATGTTATTTATATAGATGCAGGACACGGCGGCAGAGACCCCGGCACAATGAATATCATGGTCAAGGAAAAAGATATCAATCTTCCTATAGCTTTAAAGCTCGGGAGCATGATACAGAATGCATTCCCGAATACAAAAATATATTACTCACGCACCAAAGATGATTTCACCGACCCGAAAGAAAGAGCTGCACAGGCAAATCAGTTAAAAGCTAAATTATATATTGCAATACATGCCAACCATAAGAAAGAGTACGAAACGGTAAAGAACGGATTTGAAATTTATATCTTGAACAAAGACCGTTTGAATGAAGCTGTTGAGATAACATTGAGAGAAAATACTAATTTGGTATTCCAGCAATACGGAAACGACGAAACCGATAAATATATTTTTTCTTCTCTAGCCCAATATGGTTACCTGAAGTATACCGAATATCTTGCATCATCCGTACAGATAAACATGATTGATATGAATACTCTTTTTTCCAGAGGAGTAATGCAGGCAGGGTACTGGGTTTTGCTTGGTGCCTCCATGCCGTCAATTCTGGTTGAGTGCGGCTACATCTCAGATGAAAATGATGTTAAGATACTGACATCAGACCAGGGACAAACAAGTATTGCAAATGCATTATTTGAAGGATATAAATCCTACAAAATTTTGTACGAGATGCAGTAAATTTCCATTATTTCCTCCAGTTTTCTGCTTTTTTTAATCCATAAGCCATCCAAAACAGTATTAAACCCAAAGAAAAAATATTCTTATTGCTAAAACAATAATTTAGTATTATATTTAAAGAACTAATTTAACTAAAATGAATAAGTCCTTTATAATAATAGCGTTTGCCATTTCGTTTGCCATTGGCGGCTGCGGAAGTAAAGATGAAGGTGATAACAATAGTAAGAACTCCCTTCAAATACTTGCAGATAAAGAAAAAGAAATTAATGACCGTGAAGCACGTGTCCGGTTAAAAGAAATTGAGCTGGAAGAAAGAGAAAAGAGGCTCAATCTTGTTGAGAACGGTCAAACACCGGCAGATACTACTACTATGAGCCAAACACCAACAGATACATCAAAGCAAACTGCAGATAAAAAAGAAACTAAGCAGGAAACTAAAAAAGAGATACAAAAAGAAATTACAAAGAAATTTGAAAATCCTACTGCTACAGTAAAAGATTATTATGAATATATTAAGAGAGCGATAAATGAAACCGGCAACTTTGATGCTAATATGAAAAAGGCTCACAATTATTTTCCATCCCGCTCATCTGATAAAATGAAGGCAAACTATAAAAACGTAAAAAACTTTACGATAGTGGAAGAGCCAAAGGTTGTATCACAAAAGGACGGCAATGCAACCGTAACAAGCAAAGTAAAACAGGTTGATATTATTAAAAAAGAAGGCAAAGATGAAGAGGTTACAAGAACAATGACCGTAACATATAAACTCACTGCAAACAGTAAGGGAGAATGGGTTATTACAAGCAATTTGGTGAAGATAGAATAGAGAATATTTAAAATCTCATCTTTTAAAAGGAAGCAATTTTTGCTTCCTTTTTTTTGTCCTGCCCTTTTTTTTTATTTTTTTCTTTTTTTGTTTCAATATCTGACCCCTGGAACTGAGCTCCGGATAAATTAATTTCACGACCTGAAGATTATGATTCCGATATTAACAAAGAACGACAATGAGTAATAAATTTCAGCAGCAATCACTACTTTATAAAATTAATACAGAGATTGCCGCTTGTCAAGTTTTAACTAAAAATAGTTTGGAGTGTATAGAATAATTCGTCAAATTCATCAGATTTATCAAATTTATCAGATTAGAGGATTAATATAGAAAGCAGTTCCCCCTTGAGGGGATTTAAGGGGTGTGAGTTTAAATAAGCCGGAAATACCTTAAAGCATCACTTTAAGTCTTAAATTATAGCGACGATAAACCGGTTATTTTGTTTATTTTTTCCCGGAAATCAGTGGGCAGGAGTAGTTTTTCGAAAACCTCGTTTCCTGCATTGAATCGCCATATTTTGAGCCATTTTTAGCACTTTGGTCACGAGTTATCTCTTTATATTGCAATGAGTTACAGCCATTTTTCGAAAACTCCTGCCCAAAACCTGCCCGGAAAGTGCCTATAGAGTGCCCACTGAGTGCCCATGGAGTGCTCGCTGAGTGACCACTGGATGACCGTAAGAATTACGTCCCGCAAGACGGGATTTCGACTGCGGCTTAACAGCAGCTGTCTCAAAATGACGAATTACGAGTTGGTGGTTTACTCCTTTCCAGATT
>RPQH01000046.1 GCA_003820375.1 Ignavibacteriota bacterium | reverse complement strand
GGGGTAATAGTATTTATATTTATATATTTCAAATTCAGAATAATCTTGATAAGCAACCCGGATTTAAACTACTCCATTACCCCTTGCATACTACAATTAACCGAATATCTCTCTATAGCAGTTATAAGCAGATGAATTTGCGGAATATATTGAAACATTCTTACCTTCATCAAGTATAATTACATAGAAAACAGATAATTCTCCAATCAAATCAGCAGCAGTTCTTTTTATTAATCCGCTGATAAATCAATAATTTTTCCAGTTAGTAGAAAAGAGGAAAGCATGAATAAATTTATTTCGAACCGCAGAAAATTTTTACCGGCAGTTTTATATACTGCTATTATTTTAGTTTTTTTTCTGGCAGTTAATGGTGACAGGCAGGAAGCAATAGCTCTATCAGACCTACCGGATTCTTTGAAAAAACCGGTAACTGATACTTCCAAAGTAATTGAATTTGAAAATATTAAAAGTCCTGTCAGGATGGAAGCAAAAAGTCTTAATGAAAACATAGGCTTGTCAGTAGGTGGAGCTAAGGATATTAATAACTTCAGGAAAAATATTGAAAACGGTTATCTTCCTTCGATTGATGATATCACTTATGAAGGTTTATACTATGATTATTATTTCGAAACAGGCAATGATGAATCAAAATGTAATGAACCATTCTGCCCGGCTTATACTTGTGCAGTATCAAAAAATCCAATCACACAAAATGAAGAATATTTTTTATCTGTTGGCTTAAATTCAAATATAAAACAATCTGATTTCAAGCGGAAAAAATTGAACATAATTATTGTACTTGACAGGTCCGGTTCTATGGGTTCCAATTTCGCAAAATATTATTATGACAAGGTTAAAAATAATGAAAACAGTTATGAATATAACACAGAGGAAGAAAATAAATCTAAGCTTGAAATTGCAAGAAAAACTGTTGCTAATATTATTGATCATTTATCTGAAGAAGATAAATTTAGTTTTATAACTTTTGATAGTCAGGCAGAATTGGTTACTCCATTGACCGGGTTGAATGAACTTGACGTACAAAAAGTCAAAAATGATATAATGGCAATTACTCCAAGAGGCGGTACTTATCTTTCAAAAGGTTATGAAATGGGTGTACAGCAATTCGCCGGTATTGAAATTAATAAAGATGAATATGAAAACAGAATTATACTTCTTACCGATGAAATGCCTAATATTGGAGTGACAAATGAAACCGAACTTCAATCCATGACCAAAAGTGCTGCTTTAAGGGGTATTTATACAACAATTATTGGTATAGGTATCGATTTTAATTCAACACTGACTGAATTTATGTCTAAAGTGCGGGGTGCAAACTATTTTTCAGTTCATTCAAGTAAAGAGTTCAAAAAACGGCTGAATGATGAATTTGATTATATGGTCACTCCTCTTTTTTTCAATGTAAAATTAACATTAATATCCGATGGATTTGAAATCCAAAAAATTTATGGTTCACCCGAAGCAGATGAATCAACGGGTGAGGTATTGAAAGTCAATACTTTATTCCCATCAGATAAAGATGACGAAGAAACAAGAGGAGGTATAATATTAGTTAAGCTGAAGAAAAATAATGGCAGCAATGAAATAACATTAAAAGTAAACTATGAAGACCGGGAAGGTAACGAACTATCAAACAGGGCGAAGATAAAAATGACAAATAAGACAGCTGACTATTTTGATAATACAGGTGTAAGAAAAGCAATATTGCTGGCAAGGTATGCTGACCTTATGAAATCATGGCTCGGAAATGAAAAGAGTATCACAAATAACGAGTATGTGCGGAAAAATGACAATGCATTCATTTTGAATAATGGTAAAGTAATAATGCTAAATAAATGGGAACGGTTATCACAAAATCTTTTTGTACCGGGTGAATATAAAGAGCTGTTCGGTTCATTTGAAAAATATTACATTTCGGAATCTTATAGTATTGGAGATACCACACTGAACAAGGAAGCAAAAGTGCTTGATAAGCTGATTAATACAAAGTAACTATTAAAAGGATAAAGAAACAATAAGATTTTAATTTATTATTACTTTATTTAAAAGATTTGAATATTTAACATCGTAAATTATCCATCTTACAAATGGATGTAAAGTGTCACCAGACATTTTACATCCATTTGTTATGTAAGAAAATCAATCACGTAGTTAATAAATGGCAATTCATTTAATAATAATTTTACAAATTATATCCGCATTTAAGTACAATTACTTAGAAAAATAAGTATTTACTCAGCTCCGTTTTAAGCAGTTCTGTTGATTTACTGTCCTGCAAAATCCTTTTATGTTTGTCATGTTAATCAGAAAAGAGGAAAACATGAAAAACATAATATTAAATCACAAAAAGACATTTATTGCAATTCTGTTCATTGCTGCTGCAATAATTTCATTTCAGATATTCCGTGAGGATACGGAAAACATAACAAATTGGAGCCCTGATAACAAAGATAATACGACTAATACAGGGACAACATATAATGAACAAATTATGCCTAATATGATGATGCAAGACCCTGCCGCATTAAATCAAACTACAACTAAGAACGATATATCAAATAGTACTATCGGTCTTTCTGTCGGCGGAGCTAAGGATATAAACAATTTCAGGAAAAACATTAATTATGGTTATTTGCCTAACATAGATGATATAACTTATGAAGGTTTATTCTATGATTATTATTTTGAAACAGGAAAGCAGGAATCAAAATGCGATGAATTATTCTGTCCTGTTTATACATATGCGGTTTCAAAAGA
This sequence comes from Ignavibacteriota bacterium, assembly GCA_003820375.1. GTDB lineage: Bacteria > Bacteroidota > Ignavibacteria > Tepidaquicellales > OLB5 > RPQH01. Next base: position 32,215 of record RPQH01000046.1, on the reverse strand, counting down.
TCCATTGATAAATAAGAATGAATACTATTTATCGGTTGGCTTGAACTCAAACATTAAGAAATCTGATTTCAGGCGGAAAAAATTAAACCTTATGGTTGTACTAGACCATTCCGGCTCGATGGGGGGAAGATTTGACAAATATTATTATAATAAGTTTAGCGAAAAAAGCAGTAATTACAAATTAAACCAGGACGATAATATAAAGACCAAGCTGGAAATTGCAAAAGAAACAATTGTTGAAATATTAAAACACCTGAATGAAGATGACAGGTTTGGATTTACGATTTTCGATGATACCGCCCGGGTAATTATTCCTTTAACAAATGTTGATAAACAGGAAGTTCCGGTTTTAAGAGAAAAAATCTTATCTGTTGAAACCGGCGGCGGAACATATCTTGAAAGCGGGATTAAAACTGCTTCTTACCAATTTGATTATGCAGATGCAGGAAAGAAAGGTTACGAAAACAGAATGATTATTCTTTCAGATGAAATGCCTAATATAGGATTGACCGGTGAAGATGAATTATTGGAATTAATAAAAGGCGCAGCAAAAGAAAAAATTTATACATCATTTATAGGAATAGGAATAGATTTTAATGCAAGCTTAACAGAAGCTATTTCTAAAGTAAAAGGGGCTAATTATTATTCTGTTCATTCATCCGGTGAGTTCAAGAAGAGGTTAAATGATGAGTTTGATTATATGGTAACCCCGCTGGTGTTCGACCTGGAATTATCATTAAAATCCGAGGGGTATAAAATTGTGCAAATTTATGGCTCACCCGAGGCAAATTTATCGAGCGGTGAAATAATGAAGGTAAATACTTTATTCCCTTCTGAAAAAAAAGATGAACAAACAAAAGGCGGTGTAATAATTATAAAGATGAAGAAAATTTCCGATGACCCAAATATAACTTTGAAAGTAAGCTATAAAGACAGAAACGGTAAATTATCTTCAAACAGCAAAAATATAAGTATGACAGGCAATAATAATGAATACTATGATAATACAGGTATAAGAAAAGCAATACTATTAACAAGATATGCAGATGTAATGAAGCTCTGGCTGGGAAATGAAAAGAACAGAAAAATTAGTAATATAAACGAAGCAGGAGGCTATAAAGAAAAAAATTTCATTAATTCAGACGGAAAGAAAATCCAATTAAATAAATGGGAAAGACAATCAAATACTTTAACCATAGCCGGTGAATATAAAGAATTATTCGGCTCATTTAAAAAATACTTTGACGCAGAAATAACAGCTATTGGAGATAAGACATTGAATGTAGAATCTAAATTACTGGATAAGCTGATAAATACAGATTAAAAAAAAGTAAATAATTATAAAGAGAAAACAGGAGGTGCAAATGAAAATTGCAGAAGCATTAATAAGGCGGGCAGACTTCAACAAGAAACTAGCTGAAGTTAAAAACCGGCTTTCACAAAATGCAGTCGTACAGGAAGATGATAGACCGGCATTTGAACCGGTAAAATTGATGAGGGAAATGGACTCATTGATATTGAATCTTAAAGAACTTGTACGGAATATTAACAGGTCAAACTCAAAATATGCATTCAATGATGAATTAAGTATATCAGATGCAATTGCTGAGAAAGATGCTATAAGAATAAAGATAAATATTCTTCAAAGCTTTCTTGATGCAAATGCTGTTAGATTTGACAGGTACAGCAGATCGGAAATTAAAGTAAGAGGAACATATGAACCGGAAGTATTGAGAAAAGAGATAGATGACCTTTCAAGAGATCTCCGGGAACTGGATATAAAACTGCAGGAACTCAACTGGAAATATGACCTGATTGAGTAGGAATTACAAATTCTTGCCGGATTACCCGGCAAGAATTTAATTTATTGAGTAGCATTTATTTTACAGAAGCGGGTACCAACCTTTCCATGGGGTATCATGGAGCCCAATTATTCCAAAGGGGCTGAGGAACTCAATTTACAAATAATGCCCAATATTGTGCATTGAGCATTGCGTATTGCACCAGGTGTGCAGCTTAAATCGTACTACCATGTGCCGGTCTGTATCAAAATGTGAGGGTGGGAGGAGGGATAAATTTTATTTGAATAATAAATTCCATACAGCTTCAATTTCCAATCCCCTAATCTGCAATATGCAATCTGCAATATATAATCTTCAATCTGTAATCTTTAATCTGTAATCTGCAATCTGTAATCTGCAATCTTCAATCTGTAATCTGCAATCTGAAATCTGCAATCTGCAATCACCTCATTTCTTTCCTCATTGAATCATTCAACTAAATATCAATATATTTGCTGAAATTTAATACAAATATGAAATATATAATCGCATCATTTATCCTAATTTTAACAATAACAACAATGAATAGCTGTTCATCAGACAGTAAAGAAAAAGGTGAGGTAACATCACCATCAGGCTTGAAATATGTAGATGAAATAGTCGGTACAGGTGCTCAACCGCAAAAAGGACAAACAGTGACCGTACATTATACAGGTACACTTCAGGATGGCAAGAAATTCGACAGCTCAAGAGACAGGAATGAGCCGCTTAAATTCAAGATCGGCTACGGGCAGGTTATTCGCGGCTGGGAAGAAGGAATATCGACCATGAAAGTAGGCGGTAAAAGAAAGTTAATTATTCCGCCGGGACTTGCATATGGTGAAACGGGTATGCCTGGAGTTATTCCTCCAAATGCTACGTTGGTTTTCGATGTGGAATTGCTTGATGTGAAGTAGAGTAAGGAGTGCTCTTGCATAATAAACCGGCATAAGACATCTTTTAGTTTATAATAAAATTAATAATTTTAATAATTTTATCGGAACTATTTGTGTCTCATGATTTAATTAATTTGAGACAATATTTATTTTTACTTGCTTTTCTTTTTCCTTTTTTCATTATATTGAAATTACAAAGTTTACATTGCTGTATTATCTTTATTATCATACAGGATAAGTTGCAATCCGCTTATTGAACCTACTTGAACTGACGCAACTAAACCTGCAGAATAAATACAGAAATTTTATCCGTTTTTTCTTATTTAAGAATTAATTTTATGTAAAGTAAAATAATCTCGTGTATAAAATAAAATCAATATTTATTGTTTGTTATTTATTATTTACTGTTTGCTTATCAAATGCACAGTGGGTAGTACAATATAATCCTTCAACATTAAATTTACAGGATGTTACATTTATAAACCGCTATACCGGCTGGGCGTGTGCTGATGGTGGAGACATCGTTAAAACCACAAATGGCGGGTTGAACTGGGTATTGCAGTATCCTGGAGTTAGCGGAAAAATATTAACAGGCATACATGCAGTAGATTCTCAATACGTTTATTGTGTGGGCTGGTGGCAGACTATACTAAAAACAACCAATGGAGGGACAAACTGGCTCATAATACGGAACGGTCAGCAGCCGCCCCCGCCTGTAGGAAGTTTCTATGGAATATATTTCTTAAACAGAACAACAGGATGGATGCTGAGAAATGAATATGTGCTTAGAACTACAAATGGAGGCAATACTTTTGATTCAACTCATATGAATTATGGTTATTTAAGAGATATTTATTTTAAAGATGCTCTCACAGGGGTAATGTGCTCTGATGGTGCCGGGATATTTAAATCAACTGATGGAGGAATTATATGGAATCAAATGATAATACCACAGACTTTAACTGAATCGCCTGATTTTTATAAAGAGAGTTTTAAAAGTAATATTGGATGGGTTATAGGAAGGGCTACAAATACTCCCGGTCTTGGACCAAATGTATGGAGAACAACAAATTTTGGGACAAACTGGGATACAATAGGCAGAGTGCCATATCCTTATACGCATGAAAATTATTGTGTTTTTTTCTCAAGTGTAAATACCGGTTGGTGCGGCGGTTCTTACGGTCATATTTTTAAAACTACGAATGGCGGATTTAACTGGTATGAGCAAATAGTACTAAGTAACAATTTTAGAAATGCATTCTGGTTTTACAATGATTCAATTGGCTGGGCAGTTGGGGGAGCCGGTCAAATATTAAAAACAACAAACGGCGGGACATATGTAAGCATTGAAAACATTTCAGAAGAGATACCTTCTCAATTTTATTTATATCAAAACTATCCAAATCCATTCAATTCACAAACTACAATTGAATTTGATATAAAAGAAAAAAATAATTATAAATTTATTATTTACAATTTAATAGGACAAAAGATAGATATTTTACTAGATGAAACTTTAAATTCAGGAAAATATAAAGTAGGATATGATGCAGGAAAGTTGTCTTCCGGAGTATATTTTTATACTATCAGTTCAGCAAAATATAAAATTTCAAGAACATTTATCTTAATAAAATAGAATGGAGGAATAATTATATCACCACCGGATTAAAAATCTGTTACATTTGAGCACATCAATAAAATATTTTTTAGTTATTATAAATAATAGCCAAAAAATACGGCAGTACAAAGGGTTCCATCTCGCTTGCAGGCAAATAATGGAATATAATCCCGTTTTTCGGGACTATGCCCTTTGTCTGCTTATACAAATGTAATTAAAAATCTAATTTTTTAAAAATTAAAAACAAAAATGAAAATATTTAAAGCAATAACAATTATTATTCTTTGGATTGTTTCATTACAGATTTCATTTGCTCAATTATACAATCCTTATGGATATACTTGCACACAAGTAGAAAATCCTCCGGAATTAATGCAGCCGTTGACTGGCGGTCAGCATAAACCCGAAAGAGTAGATTATAGCGGTATACCAAGTGAAGCTGTTTTTCCGGTGTTGGTTGTATTTGTTCAGTTTAAAAATGACCCCGGTCCTTATGTTGATTATTGGCCTTCATCTAATGCCGGTCCAACATTTATGAACCAAATAATAGCTACTTCCAAAAACAATAATTATGGTTCGAATTGGTGGGATGCATATGACGAAAACAATGCGACACTGAGCGACTATTGGATGGAAGTGTCCCGGAAACATATGCATATTGTTGGTCAGGCAGTTTCAGTTGTCTTAGATGAAGAATATACTTATTACATTTCTAACCCTGAATATGATGGAATAAAAAAAGTTAATGACGCAATATATGCAAAATTACAGTCTTACGGAAGTGCTATTAACTGGCGTAATTATGATAAATGGTCAGGTTCATATGGTTCATTCACATATGGGGATGGAGACGGCTACGTTGATATGATATATAAAGTCTTCCGCAGTCATAATCCACATTTAGGAATGCCCGCTGGAGGGATTGCATGCCTTTACGAATCTTATTCACAGGGAGCAAATTATTTAATATATAACCAGGGTGGTCAGCAGATTAAAATAAATGCAGGATTTAGCAGTATTGGTTCGGGAATTACAATATCCCCCGGTTTCGGCGGCAGTGAAACAGGAGATGATTATCAAAGATATAATCCTATGACAAAGCTTGGAACTATTAGCTTTTCAGAGCATGAACACGGACATTATCTCTTTGGGGATATTCATATGAAATATGGAAAGATGAGCGGTGCCAGTGCAGATAATGGTCTTGATGAATTTCTTAGCCCTTATGAATCTCTTTTAATGGGTTATATAACTTCTGAAGTTGCTGATTTCAGTAGTCCATCTCATACACTAGACGATTATTCATCAAGAAACTCTACTCCCCCGCAAGGTGAAGTGATTGAAGTTCCCATTAATGGAAGCAATGAGTTCTTCCTGATTTCTAATAGAATGAAAGAATCAAAATATGATGTTGTAATGTGGGGTGATACAGCGCATGATAATCCATACAGGGTATTTTCAGCAGGTGAGTCACCAATTTATGGCAAAGGTTTGTATATATATCATGCAAGACCAAACAGTTTAGGATATCCATATGGAGCAGCTATCGACCAGGAATGTGCAGATGGATTATTCAATTGGAGCTATGTAGGTATCCAGTATCCTGATTGGAACAATGGACAGGAAGTAGCATATTATAAAAGGACATCGGTATCATACTACAATGATAATGGTGGTGATTTTTCCACTTTAAGCAATCATGACGGCAAAAGCATTATTAACTGGTTTGGAATTGGAAAAAGGCATGTAAATTTGAACGAAGACGGAACAGACAGAATTCATACAAATTTAGAGGAGGTTTGGACTTCCCGTGAATGGAAAGGTGACAGATGGGACCCTTGGAAACTTGGTTATAATGAAATATTTTCTCCGTATTCAAGCCCATCAACAAAAAACTGGAATGGAAATCAAACAGATATTTTTATTTACTTAGAATCTCAAAATGGAAATACTGCTAATCTAAAAATTTACAAAGCAGGTGAAGGTGAATATACTGAAGAAGACATACTTGCGCTCACTCCTCCTTCCAGACCCATGATGTATCCTTATTTTTCCGTTGTTGAATGTAATGGACAATTAGCTCGTCCGCAAATTATTTGGGCTAATAACAATGAGCCTGATATGATAAGATATGACCAGCAAGGAAGAACTTATAAACTATACAACATATGGAGAGCAGCTACTTCATTACCTAATTACCTCCCGGTTGATTATATTTTGATAGATACTTATAAAGATTATACATATCAAAATGGAGACACAGCATCATATATTGATCATTACGCTGAAATAAACTGTAATTATCTTTTGCCGGGTTCAACATTCTTAAGATATCAAGTTGAAGCTGTAGACAAAGATAATATGATATCAGTTAGATCTGATTTTATTAATGTATACTCTATTTCTACTACTGGTAATAATTTTATATTGCCACAAAAGTATGAAAATTCGATTTCAAACTATCCCAATCCTTTTAATCCATCAACAGAAATAAAATTCTCAATTGCAAACGCATCAAATGTTACACTTAAAGTATATAACCTGATTGGAGAGGAAGTCGCTGTATTAATAAATAATGAATATAAAGATAAAGGAAGCCATAGTATTAGTTTTGACGGCTCAAATTTAGCGAGCGGTGTGTACTTTTATAAATTAGATGCTGGATTTTATACTAATACTAAGAGGATGGTTTTAATAAAATAAAAAATCCAAAAAAGGGACTGTCTTATAGAAATATACCAGCCCCTTTAATTTTATAACTTTATTATTTATGCTTCTTCTAAAGCTAATTCTTTTGATTTTGTTTTCTCCAGTGCCTGCTCCAGGTCATAAATTAAATCTTCAACATTCTCTATACCAACCGATAAGCGTACTAACCCGTCAGTAATTCCGGCTGCTTCCCTGCCTTCTTTTCCAAGAGAAAAATGCGTCATGCTAGCCGGGTGCTGTATAAGTGTTTCAACACCGCCAAGGCTTACTGCAAGTGTGCAGACCTTAACCGAGTTCATCAGAATTTTCCCTGCTTCAAATCCGCCTTTTAATTCAAATGATATCATCCCGCCATGGCCTTTTTGCTGTTTCAAGCCTATATCATACTGTGGATGGCTTTTTAATCCGGGATACATTACCCATTTTATTTCCTGGTGAGATTCCAAGTATTCCGCAATTTTCAAAGAATTTTCACAGCTTCTCTGCATTCTTATAGAAAGTGTTTTAATTCCTCTGTGCACAAGAAATGAATTGAACGGGTCAATTACTCCGCCAAGCTGGTTAAGCACTTTTCTGAAACTGACATAAGTTTCTTCATCTTTAACTACTATTATACCGCCAACAACATCGGCATGCCCGTTAAGAAATTTGGTCATGCTGTGCATTATCACATCAGTGCCAAGAGCAAACGGGCTCTGCAGAGCAGGGCTCATGAATGTATTATCGACAACAACTTTAGCACCATGTTTGTGAGTAATCTTTGCAATTTCTTCCAAATCGGAAATAGCAAGTGTCGGGTTACCGGGTGTTTCAATAAACACAACTTTTGTATTGGGACGCATTGCATTTTCTATTTCATCCAGTACCGAGCTGTTAACAAATGTTGTTTCAACTCCGTACTTTGCCATAATGGTTTTAAGCAGTGTAACAGTCGGTCCATAAACCGCAGATGAACACACAACATGGTCGCCTGATTGTGTTAAGCTTGCAAATATTGTATGAACAGCCGCCATACCGCTTGCACAGCCCAGGGCTTTATGTCCGCCTTCAAGCTCCGCCACAGCATTTTCCATTGCTTCTACAGTCGGATTAAGCATCCTTGTATAAATGTAGCCTTTCTGCTCCCCTGCAAAAAGTGAGCCGCCTTGTTCTGCCGTATCGAAACTGAATGTGGATGTCTGGTATATGGGGGGTACTACTGGATTAAATTCATAATCGCCAATTCCGGCATGTACACAAATAGTATCGAAGCCGGTCTTTATATCTTTTTTCATTGTATGTAAGGGTTATTAATTAAGTGGAAACCAAACGGTTTCAATATTAGATAAAATACTCTTAATAAATATGAGCTCAGTTCTTTATCCCGATTTTTTCAGTGGTCTTCTCACAACATAATATCCGTTCAGCTTGTACTTACCGTAACATACATTATTAATTATATTATCACCGTTATCTGCCTGCCTTGTTCCGGACCACCACGCTAATGCATAAATATCGTTTTTTATTTTAACAATCGATTCAAAAATTATTACATGCCCATTCCATATTATCAAATCACCTTTTCTGGCGGATTCGGGCTCGCTTATACCCACCACCGGAAATATATCTTTGAACCTGGAAGTATCAACAAGGTCTTTTGTGAGTGCATTAACGGCAGGAGTTTTAAAACCGGCTTTATAAAGTATGTTTAATGCATAAATATTGCATTTTGTTGCTCCTTTAAGCACAATTTTCTTGTTTATCCAGTATAAATAAGTAGTATCAACCTTCGGAGAGTACATTTCATTTTGCTGTTCTGTCTGGGCAACATTAATTATTGCCGCTCCCTGTGATTCTTCATATGTGGTTTCATTGGTAGTTTCGGTTGTAGTTTCGGTAGTTGTTTCTTCATTGGTATAAGAACCTCCGCCGCAGGCGGCGATGGTTAATGCTGTTAACAATAACGGTAAAAAATAATATTTTTTTCTCATGCTTTCAACCAGGGTTATACAAATCTAAATGAAAGCTAAGTAATATACAAATCAATTAGATACACTGTTTAAGGGAGAAGGTAAAGTGTGACAGGCATGGTAGTACTTCGAAAAAAATGGGTAAATTGTTTTCTAAATTTTTAAATCTTTCAATTATTTCTCTCATACAGAATTTTGCAATTCTTAAGAATTATGTTTCTAAAACCAGTATCAACATCATTAAGAAAAACCAGGTCAATACTATATAACCCGGCAATATCATCAAGCTTTTCATAGAACTTTTCAAGAGTTTTTAAGTCCGGCTTTCTTGAATCGACAGCAAAATCAAAATCGGAATTTTTCCCGGATGTTCCTTTAGCCCTTGAGACAAATAAAAGTATTCTTGCATGATTTAAGTATTCTTTTATTACAGATGCTGAATTATTTAATATTTGTTTTTCTCTCTCACTCATAACTATTGTAAAATAATAAAAATTACTGATAAATAATTCTGCAAAAATTGTGATTATATATAGTATTGGAAGTGTTTTACCCGGCTTGCTGTGTCAGCTCTATCAGTTTTTTTGAATTTACAATTGCGTACCCGTGCTCATCATTATTAAAATACACATAAAACTTTTTTATTTCTTTATGCTCAAGAATAAAATCTGCCCACCACTTCATCTGTTCATCAGAGTATAGTGATGCAAATAATTTTTCAGGACCATGAAAGCGGATATATGAATGCTCTGCTGTGAAAACATGAGCTGTAGGCCAGGCAGTGGAATCGGATATTACAAAAGCAATATTGTATTTTCTTAATATTCCATAGGTATCTTCATTAAACCATGTCTCATGACGGAACTCAATTGCTATATCCGGATTATAATCTAATTTCTTAATTTCACCCGTAAAGAAATCTAAAAATTTTTCGAGGCGTTCGTTATTGCTCTTTAAAGAAGGCGGAAGCTGAATCAGTATTGCACCAAGATGTTCACCAAGCTCTTTTACGTTTTGCAGTATATATGTGATTACTGACCTAATTTCATCATCATCGAGCACAAGTCTTTTGATATGGCTTATAAACCTGCTGAGCTTTATCGTGAATACAAATCCTTCCTTTGCTTCATCATGCCATTTCTTAAATGTACTTAAAGCCGGTGTGCGGTAAAAAGATGCATTGAGCTCCACTGTCTTAAAATTTTCCATGAAGTATGTAAGCTTCTCACGTTCCTTCACTTCCTGCGGATAGAATGTTCCATTCCAGTGTTTGTAAATCCAGCCGGATGTGCCAATAAGGATTTCCATATTTACTCTAACATTATTAAATACAAATAAGTTGTGGGAATAATGGATTTGGTCGTTTATTTAATTAAAGAAATCCAGCCGGAAAGAAGAGTGGAAGGCAATCGTATGCCAGGTTTAAGAACATAATACAAAAGCCGCCGGTTATTCTTAAACCGGCGGCTTTTTTCTTTTGGAGATATTACATTATATCACTATCGTTTCACTTTTGACATTTCACTTTTGACGTTTCAATCCAATTACTTCTTATCATCGTCCATCACTTCAAAATCTGCGTTCTCAACTTTTTTATCATCCTGCTGTGTCTGTCCGTCTTCCGGTTTCTGTCCCTGTGAGCCAAATCCTTCCTGTTGCTGCTGACCTGCTCCGGGTCCGCTGCCTGTTGCCTGTGAATACATCTTTGTCGATGCTTCGTTCCATGCTGCATTGTATCCTTCGATTGCAGATTTTATTTCATCAATATTTGTACCCTTCTGAGCTTCTTTCAGCCTGTCAATAGCAGTTTGTATTTTCATCTTTGTCTCGCTGTCCATCTTGCTTTCCATTTCCTTAAGCTGTTTCTCGCCCTGGAATACCAAGCTGTCTGCCTGGTTCTTAATATCAACCATCTCGCGTCTCTTCTTATCTTCACTTTCGTGCTCTTTGGCATCCTTCTTCATCTTTTCAATATCTGCATCGTTCAATCCGCTTGAGTGGGTTATCTTAATTGACTGCTCTTTTCCGCTTGCTTTATCTTTTGCTGCAACATGCAGTATTCCGTTTGCATCTATATCAAATGTTACTTCTATCTGCGGTATCCCTCTTGGTGCAGGCGGAATCCCATCTAAATGGAATCTTCCGAGTGTCCTGTTATCAGCAGCCATTGGTCTTTCACCCTGTAATACATGAATCTCTACTGAGGGCTGGTTATCAGATGCTGTTGAAAATACCTCTGTCTTCTTTGTCGGAATTGTTGAGTTAGCATCAATCATCTTTGTAAATACACCGCCAAGTGTTTCAATACCAAGTGATAATGGTGTTACATCAAGCAATAATACATCAGTAACATCACCTGCAAGCACACCACCCTGTATACCGGCACCGATTGCCACTACTTCATCAGGATTTACACCCTTATGCGGCTCTTTACCAAATAATTGCTTTACCATTTCCTGTACTTTTGGAATCCTTGTTGAACCACCAACAAGTATTACTTCATCAATCTGGTTTGCATCGTAACCGGCATCTCTCATTGCTTTTTTGCATGGCTCAACTGTTCTCTGGAATAAATCATCAGCCAATTGCTCAAACTTAGACCTTGATAAAGTTATATCAAGATGCTTTGCACCTTCTGCTGTTGCAGTAATATATGGTAATTTTATATCTGTCTCTGATCTTGATGAAAGCTCTATCTTTGCTTTTTCAGCTTCGACTTTTAATCTCTGTAAAGCCATCGGGTCTTTTCTAAGGTCAACACCTTCCTGCTTCTGGAATTCATCAGCCAGCCAGTCAATTATTCTCTGGTCAATATCGTCACCGCCAAGGTGAGTATCACCATTGGTTGATTTAACTTCAAAAACACCTTCGCCTAATTCAAGAATAGAAATATCAAATGTACCGCCGCCAAAATCATACACTGCAATCTTTTCATCTTTTTTCTTTTTATCAAGTCCGTATGCCAAAGCTGCTGCAGTTGGTTCATTGATAATTCTTTTTACATCAAGTCCTGCAATTTTACCGGCATCTTTTGTTGCCTGCCTTTGCGAGTCATTAAAATATGCAGGTACGGTAATAACCGCTTCTGTAACTTTTTGTCCTAAATAATCTTCAGCAGTCTGCTTCATTTTCTGAAGTATCATCGCTGAAATCTCAGGCGGAGAGTATATTCTATCGCCTATCTGAACTCTTGCTGTATCGTTTTCTCCCTTAATAACTTTGTAAGGTACATTTTTCATTTCTGCGGTAACTTCATCGTACCTTCTTCCCATAAATCTTTTTATAGAATATACAGTGTTATGCGGATTAGTAACCGCCTGTCTTTTAGCCGGCTGTCCTACAAGGCGTTCACCGGATTTTGTGAATGCAACTACCGAAGGAGTAGTTCTGGTACCTTCAGAGTTTGGAATAACCACCGGGTCATTGCCTTCCATCACAGCCACGCATGAGTTAGTCGTACCTAAATCTATGCCTATTATTTTTCCCATGGTACTGGTTTTCCTTTCTTCTTCACCGCTTCAATTAACGGTGGTTTATTATTTTTGTGTTTAATGTTTTTATTTCTTCTTTAATATCGAATTCTATGTTTTCAGGAATTTTATTATTTTTATCTAAATACTCGTATATTTCTAATGCTTTTTTATATCCCTCTTTACTTTGCTTAATATCTTTTTCTTCTTCAAGCATCTTTGCCTCTTCAAAAATCAGCTTACCGGTATATGCAGCATTAATATTGCCGTTCTCTTTATTCAAGCTGAATATCAGTTTTAAATCATCAATATCTAATTGCTTTATCTGGTCAAGCGAAAACCCTGTGATTAATTTAACTGCATCTTTTATCTCTGCTTTTGCCGTGAAAAAATCTTTTTCATTTACCAGGTGCATTATCCTTAACAGGGCAGCAACCATCATCTGGATTTGTCTCATCACATAATCTTTTTCAAACATGAAGGTTGTGTTTTATAAAATAAATTTGGTGCCGTAGAGTATCCCCAACGGCACCTTTAATTACCCTTTATTTAACTAACATTATTTAATTATATCAATCTTTAACTATAAATTCTTAATCTGCAATCTGCAATTACTTAATTTCTATCTGTTTTTCAACTACTTTAGCTTCCTCTGATTTTGGAAGTGAAATTACCAATACTCCATCCTTTGATTCGGCAGAAATTTTATCTACCTGGATTTCTGCGGGAAGAGTGAAGCTTCTGGAAAATGAACCGCCGGTTCTTTCAATTCTGTAGTAGTTCTTGTTTTCGTCTCTCTGTTCGGATTTTTTCTCACCGCTGATTGTTAATATGTCACCTACAACTGAAACCTTAACATCTTTTTTATCAACTCCCGGAATCTCAGCATGTACATATAAGTTATCGTTATCTTCGGTTACATCTACTCTTGGAGTAAAAACATTTGTGTTAAAATTGAAGTTCTTTCCCCAATCGGTAAAGAATGGTGAATCGAAATCTTCAAAGAATTTTTTTAACCTGTTGTTTATGTTTGCCATCTCTTTTGATGGTGCGAATTTTACTAATGTCATTTTTTATATCCCTCCTGTTTTTATTTTTTTATTTATTCTATTGACAACATTTACTACAACCATCGTGCCAGGATGAAAATGTCATTAAAATAGAATAAAAAAGGGATTTCTGAAATTTGACTTTTGACAAAATGTCAAAACAATGGAAATTATTGCAAACATACTGCAAGATTGTCCTATTTTTTGACATTTTGTCAATGATGTGATTAACAAATATTTAAAAAAATGTACTCATTTTATTTATACAAACGTGACTTAATAATTCACCTTACGCAAATCATAAATCAATTTGCAGCCAAAAGAATAAACAGGTAATTTCAGTTCAAGACCTCACCCCCCTTCCCCCTCTCCTATGATAGGCGTTAGGAGAGGGGGAGTTCTTTTTACTTTTAAGATTTTATTATTACTCAAGTTCTATAATTTTATGTCTCCCCCTCTCCTCTCATGTATCATAGGAGAGGGGGAAGGGGGGTGAGGACATGAACTGAAATTAAACACAAAAATTAAAATATTTTCCGTTTTTATACTTTTGCATAACGTGACTTAGTAACTAAATTTCATTAATTTTGAACACACATAATAAAAGTAAATCTTAATTAGAGAAATATGAAAGAAATAGTTTACACAAAAGAAGCACCCGAACCAATCGGTCCTTATTCACAGGCAATTAAATTTAATTCCAATCTTATTTTTACGTGCGGAATAATAGCAATAAATCCACAAACAGGAAACCTTGAAGGCGGATATATAAGAGAACAAACTCACCAGGTTATGAAAAATCTGAAGAATATTTTAAATGCCGGCGGCTCCGATATTTCAAAAGTTATTAAGACTACAGTATATCTGAAAAATATGGCGGACTTTGCTGAAATGAATGCTGTATATGCTGAATATTTCGGAGAATCAAAACCTGCACGCAGTACAATTGAAGCCGCACGTCTCCCGAAAGATGCATTGCTGGAGATTGATGTTATTGCGTATGTGTAGAGTTCGGAGAGTTTAGAGAGTTCGGAGAGTTTAGAGAGTTCGGAGAGTTTAGAGAGTTTGGAGAGTTTAGAGAGTTTGGAGAGTTTGGAGAGTTTGGAGAGTATCCTTCCTACTTCCCAAGTACAACTTGGGAAGTAGAGGAAACTTACCAACTCGTAATTCGTCATTCGTAATTCGTCATTCGTAATTCGTAATTCGTAATTCGTAATTCGTCATTCGTAATTTTTACGGTCATCCAGTGGTCACTCAGCGGGCAGTTTATGTTCATCCAGTGGGCACTCTATGGGCACTTTCCGGGCAGGTTTTGGGCAGGAGTTTTTAAAAAATGGCTGTAACTAATTGCAATATAAGAAGATAACTCCTGACCAAAGTGTCAAAAATGGCTCAAAATATGGCGATTATAAGCAGGAAATAAGGTTATCGAAAAACTACTCCTGCCCACGGATTTTTGGGAAAAAATAAACAAAATAAACGGTTTATTGTCGCTATAATGTAAGAGTTAATGTAATACTTTAAGGTATTACCGGCTCATTTAAACTCACACCCCCTTAATCCCCCTCAAGGGGAAACTGCTTTCTATATTAATCCTCTAATCTGATAAATTTGATAAATCTGATGAATTTGATAAATTTCTCTACGCACTCGAAACTATTTTTATGAAAAACTTGACAAGCGGTAATCTATGTATTAATTTTATATAGTAGTGGGAGTTGCTGCAAAATATTACTCACTGTCGTTCTTTGTCAATATCGAAATCATGATTATCAGGTCGTGAAATTAATTTATCCGAAGCTTAGCTTCAGGGTTAGATAATGAAACAAAAAAAGATAAAAATGAAAAATTTGAAAGTTCGGGAGTTGTGAGTTCGGGAGTCGGAGAGTTGCGAGTTGGAGAGTTGTAAATCCTCCAGTCATCTTAAGCTAACGCTTGCTTTCCTGCCTCTGAATTACAAACTTAAAGAACTTAAAGAACTTTTAGTCTATTGTTTCAGGGATTGGGATTGTGAAGTTAAATGTAGAGCCTTTTCCGATTTCGGATTCAAGCCAGATATGTCCGCCAAGCTTTTCTACTATCTTCTTGCATATAGCAAGTCCGATGCCTGTGCCGGGATATTCGTTATAATTATGAAGACGCTGGAAGATTACAAATATCTTATCGGCATATTCAGCTTCAATTCCAATTCCGTTATCTGATACAGAGAACAGCCATTCATCTGAGGTTTTCCTGGAAGATATTTCCACGACAGGAGAGATATCACGCTTGAACTTTATTGCGTTGCTTATAAGGTTCTGGAATAATTGTGTAAGCTGAAGCGTATTGCCATAAACTGTCGGCAGTGTTTCCGAAATTATTTTTGCTTTGCTTTCTGTTATTGAAGTTTTTAAGTTATGCTTTACTGTCTCTATAACCTTGTTGCAATCAACAGGTTCTAAAGGTAATTCCTGAGTATTGACTCTTGAATAAATTAACAGGTCATTAATAAGTGTCTTCATCCTCACAACACCGTCAACAGCATAACCGATAAATTCATCGGCATCAGCATCAAGCTTGCTTTTATATCTTTTTTGCAGCAATTGTATATAGCTTGCAACCATTCTTAAGGGTTCCTGCAGGTCGTGAGATGCAACATAAGCAAATTGCTCAAGCTCTTTATTTGAGATAGAAAGCTTTTCGGCAAGCTGTTTGAGCTTTTCTTCTGCCGACTTATGTTCGGTTACATTAATTAATACGCCTGCCATGCTGTCGGCTTCATTTTCCTTTTCGGATTTTACAAATATCATATGGTCTTCAAGCCAGATATAAGTGCCGTCAGCCCTTCGGCACCTGAATTCAGCATTAAGAATACCCGGTCTGCCTGCATCAATCCACGCTTTTGTCTTTGCTTCCAGGATTTTAAGGTCACCGGGATGCACAATAGAATTAAAGAAATTTCTATTGCTTGTAAACTTATTTGCAGGATACCCGAGAAGCTCTATTACATTTTCTGAAATAAATTCATTATTACCGCCGGTCTCATATAACACTACATCAGGCAAGTTTGATAATAATGTCGCTAACCTGAATTGAATTCTTTGCAGCTCTTCATTGGCTTTTTTGGTTTCAGTAATATCTCTTTGTGTACCCCATGCACGTATAACCGAATCGTTTTCGATTATACCAACAAAATTATTGATGAAATATTTTAAGTTACCGTTCTTATCAATTTCCTGCGACTCGGTATTATTGAGACGGTAACCTGACTCGGCAAACTTCCTGAAGAATTCAACATTCTTCGGGTCGGTATCAACCATCAATTCTTTTAATCGTATGCCTACTATTTCTTCGGCGGTATTATAACCATACATTTTAGCGACAGTATCGTTGCACTCGGCAAGATAGCCGTATTTGAATGCATGTTTAACCTGCTCATCATAAGGAATCTTAGTAGGAATCGGTTCGAGGAATTCAAATCTCCAAATACCTTCGGTACTTTGCTGAACGAATGCCCTGTATCTTTCCTGGCTGTTACGCAATGCTTTTTCGGCTTCTTTTCTTTCTGATATATCACTGTATATGCCGTAAACTCCTATTTGATCTTTTCCAAGAGTGATCGGATATGCCAGTATTGAAACATCTACTGCACTGCCGTCTTTTCGTTTTCTTATAGTTTCTTTATGAATGACCTCACCTTTTAATACAAATAACGACATTTGTTCACCCTGCTCGGAAAGATTTTCTGGAACCAGGATAGTATTTATATTTTGGCTCTTTATCTCCTGAAGAGTATATTGGAACATTTTTTCAAAACCTTTATTAACATCAACAACATTATCTTCATTATCAATTATTACAATACCTTCGGGTGAGTTTTCAAACAACTGCTGGAAATATGATTTTTGAAGAATAAGTTCTTCTTCAGCTTTTTTCCTTTCGGAAATATCGCGGTAGTTCACAACAAGTGCTTCAATTGTCGGCTCTTCAAGTAAATTAGATGTTGTTGCTTCTATCCACAGCCAATCATTGTTTTTATGCTTAACTCTTAATTGCAGATTAACAATTTTGCCCGGGTATTCAACTATATCACGAAGTGTGCGTATTGTTAGTTTCCTGTCTTCCGGATGAATAAGGTCCATAACATTTTTATTTATATATTCACCCGGATCATATCCAAGAATTCTGTTTGCAGAAGGACTTGAATACATTATCAATCCTGTTTTATCCAGCAGGGCAATCATATCTGCACTGTTCTCAATTAATGCCCTGAAGCGTTTTTCACTTTCTCTTAATGCTATTTGTGTACGGTTCTGTTCGGTAACGTCTATACATATTTGATTAATTGCCTGAAGATTTCCCCTGGCGTCAAAGTCAGCATAAAGATATGTATCAAGCCATACAACTTCTTTGTTTCTGTTTATTATCCTGTAGTCTATATGCTGTGTGCCTTTATTTCCGTTATTAGACCACTCTTTATAAAAACTAAATACTTTTTCCCTGTCATCTTCATGTATCATATCAATAAGCTCTTTATCAGAAAGCTTATTAAATTCTTCCATAGTATAACCTGATTGCCTAACAAACTCCTCATTCACATATTCATAACTCTGGTTTTCATAAATTATTCTTGTAACTGCAATCGGGGCACTTTGAGCAAGGTTCTTATATTTCTTTTCACTTTCCAGCAGAGCTTCCTGCACGCGTTTTCTTTCGGTTATATCATGGATAATGCAGAATAAATGTATTTTACCGCGTAC
Organism: Ignavibacteriota bacterium; assembly: GCA_003820375.1. Lineage (GTDB taxonomy): Bacteria > Bacteroidota > Ignavibacteria > Tepidaquicellales > OLB5 > RPQH01. The sequence goes on along the minus strand of RPQH01000046.1, from coordinate 13,965 downwards.
ATCAATTGGTCCGGTATAAATTTCAACATCTCTTAACTCACCTGATGAAAGCTTATTCTGGAATATGAAATAAGATGCTTCTTCTTTTTTTGCCCGTTTCAAATCTTCAAAAAGATTTTCTTTTGACTTTGTAAAAATATCGCTGAAGTTCTTTTCTTTTATTTCTTTAATGTCATATCCATAATATTCGCAGGCAGCAATGTTAGCATCAAAAACAGAGCCCGTATCGGGATCCACAAGCAGCTTTACTGCCTGGTTCTTTTCGAACATCGCCCTGTAAAGCTCTTCTCTCTCGCGGATAATCTCTTCAGTAATTTTTCTCTCGGTTACATCCCTGCAAATTATAAATAACTCATCGGGCTCACCATGTTCATCGAATATTAGTCTTGTTCTTTCTCTTACCCAGATTATAGTACCGTTTTTCTTTTGTTTCCGGAATTCCAGCTCTGTTCTTTCATCTCTATCTATGAAAATTTTATTTAAAGTCTCAGACACTATCTTTGTATCTTCATTAAATACTACAGAAAGAATATCTTTTCCTATCAATTCTTCTTTTTTGTAACCTAAGTATCTTGCTCCGTAATCATTTACTGATTTTATTATACCTTCTCTTGATATTGAGAAATAAATATCAGGAGCACTATCATAAAGATCCTGGTATCTCTTCTCACTTTCAAGAAGTGCTCTTTCTGCTTTCTTCCTTAATGTAATATCCCTGTTTATACTTACAATTGCACGCTGTCCTTTATAATCAACAATGGCTGCATTGACTTCAAGGAACATTTCTGAGCCGTCTTTCTTTTGATGAACATTTTCACTTCTGAGATTTTTTCCCTTTTGAAGAGTTTCTTCAACATATTCTCTCGTCTTTTGAATATCTTTGACAATAGTATCAAGAGATAAGCCAATAAACTCAGCCCTGCTGTAACCATAAATATTGCATGCACTCTGGTTCACATCAAGTATAATATCATCTTCAGGACGGAATATTATTATTGCATCATGAGCGTTTTCAAACAAGCCGCGGTAATCTTTTTCCGATTCCCTTAACGCATTTTCAAGCTGTTTCCTTTCGGTAATATCATTTGCAACTCCTATCATGGCAACCACTTCACCTTTATCATTTTTCACGACTGAAGTGGACAGGAAGATTGGAAATTCTTTTCCTTCCCTGTTACGGTTAATCAGCTCACCCTGCCACCCGCCTTGAAAAGTTGCTGTATCAATTTCATTAAAAATTTCCTTCGGATTCTTTTGTGAACGTATAATATTTAATGACTTTCCGATGAGCTCTTCAAAGCTGTAGCCGTATACTTTAACAAACGCTTCATTAACAAAGATTATTTTTCCATTTAAATCCGTTATGCTTACGCATTCACTTATGCTTCTGACTGCCTGGGCAAGCATGCTTATTTCTTTTTGTGACTTCTTTCTTTCCGTTATATCTCTTACAAAAGCCTGGATAACTTCATCACCAAGAAGTTTTATTATCCTCATGCTCACTTCAACATCAACTATTTTTCCGTCTGCCCTGGCATATTGAGTTTCAAACCTTGTGCCGCCGTTCATTTTAAGGATTGAATTAATATCCGAAATCATCAAATGTAAATTTGGCGGTACAATATCATTATATTTAAGTGAATACAACTGCTCTTTGTTATATCCAAGCAATCTGCATGCTTCATCATTTACCGAAAGTATATCTCCGTAAATTGACTGGACAAAAATAGCATCTGTAGCATGATCAAAAAGGTTTCTGTATTTTGTTTCACTTTCTTTAAGCGCATTCTCTGCTATGCGCCTGTCACTTATATCAGTAATAATTAATACAACACCCGTTACATTTCCTTTTTCATCTTTTAATGGAGCTGCACTATGGTCAATATAAATTTCATTTCCGTTCCTGGAAATCAGAATTGTATGGTTGATTCTTCCAAGCACTCTTTTATCGCGGATAACCCGTTCGGCAGGACTTTCGATATTCTCTTTTGTATCTTCGCTTAATAAAACAAAAATTTCAGACAGTCTTTTGCCAATGGATTCCTTATAAGACCAGCCCGTGATAGATTCAGCGACCGGATTCATAAATTTAATTATGCCATTTTCATCTGTAACAACCACTGCATCACCGACACTTTTCAGGATTGTACCAAGCCATCTTTCATTTTCCTTAAGGCGATTCTCCATCTTATGCTTATAGAGTGCCATTTCAATACTTGAACGCAGATATCTTTCTTCAAACGGCTTAAGTATATATCCAAGCGGTTCGGTCATTTTGGCACGCTTAAGGGTTTTGTCGTCTTCGTATGCTGTAAGATAAACTATTGGAATGTTATAATGCTTGCGGATTTCTGCAGCTGTTTCGATACCGTCAATTTCGCCTTTTAAGACTATGTCCATTAAAACAAGGTCTGGTCTGTATTTACCTGCTTTTTCAATTGCATCATGCCCTGTAAAAACAACATCAGGTACCGAATATCCCAGATTCTCAAGACAATTCTTAATGTCCTGGGCTATGATACCTTCATCCTCTACAACCATTATCCTTGCCGGTTCCAAGTTAGTCTCCATTCTTTAGGAAATTATGAACCGCCAGAATAAAAAAACTGGTTATTTTTTTTGGCAATCTCTTAAAATTTAATTCAACAGTTATACAGAAAATCATTTTTAATGGGTTGGAGTTTATCTCATCAATATTAAAATATTTATATCGCTCCTATTAGTTCCATTGTGCATTTTTTACATTATTTCAACATTTTCGTCTTACAAGTTAACAGTTTGACGTTACATCATCAATACCGTATATAAGTTAAATCTATTCAAGTATTTACACTGCATTAAGTTCAATAATTTCCTTAAATCCACCCGTTAATTGCACTATCCTAATACCTATTTTTAATGGATTTCTACCGTATTAGTTCATTAAACCTTTAATCTTTTATATTTAACTTTATTTAATTCTAAACTGTTAATTAAGATGCAACTTTGCACCCGCTTAATCCAAATATAATGAATATCATCCAATCCTGCAGTTCGCCTTCCTGGGGCGGACTTGAAATGACTGCATTAAATACATCAGTTATTCTTGCGGAAAAAGGCCATAATGTTTCTATCTTTTGCAGGAAGAACTCACGACTTGAAGATGAAGCAAATAAATGCGGATTAACCACTTACCCTGTTTTTAGCTCTAAAAGTAATATTTTTTATTCGATTCTTGAAATTTCCAAATACCTAAATTCTTCACATGTTGATGTTATCCATAGCCATATTTCACATGACCTGTGGTCAATCTCACCGGCTTTGTATTTATCCGGCAAGAAGCCAAAATTCTATCTGACAAAACATTTGGCAAGCGGCGTCGGGAAGAAGGACATCCCTCACAGGTTGTTATATAAAAAGCTTACGGGTATCTTTGCTATTTCTAATTTTATTAAAGACAATGTTATTAGTACCTGCCCCGTTAATCCAGCCAATGTGCATATTTTACATAATTCTCTTTCTGTTGATAAATATAATATAGCGGATTATAACACTAATTCTGTAAAGACAAAATATAATATACCTAAGGAAAATCTCGTTGCAGGAATGATAGGCAGATTCACACCCGGCAAAGGGATTGAAGATTTTTTACACAGCATAAAGCTGCTTGAAGGTAAGTTAAATTTTCCCGTTACATTTATTATTGCAGGTGAAGCAAGCTACGGAGAACAGGAATACGCCGAAGGAATTTTTAACTTATGTGAAAAGCTGGGCTTAAAAGACAAAGTAATTTTTCCCGGTTTTATTAAAAATGTACCCGAACTGCTTTCAATTTTCGATATTTTGGTTTTCCCCTCTCATGATGAATCATTTGGTATAACACTTATCGAAGCAATGGCTATGGAAGTACCCGTTATTGCAAGTAATAATTCAGGCATTCCGGATATTGTTAAAGATGGTGTAACTGGAATATTAATTCCTCCGAAACAACCTGATAAGATTGCCGATTCTTTATTTTACCTGCTGAATAACTGGGAGAAAAGGGTTTACCTGGGACAAAACGGAAGAAGATGTATCGAAGATAAATTTAATGCTGAAACAAACATAAAGATTTTAGAAAAGTATTATAATGGAAAATAAGCCAACAAAAAGAGAGAGTGCGGGACTTCTAATGTACCGGATAATAAATGGTTCGCTTGAGGTTCTTCTCATACATCCCGGCGGTCCCTTTTTCAAGAATAAAGACCTTGGCGTGTGGAGCTTACCAAAAGGCGAGCCGGATGAAAACGATGGTGATCTTCTGAAAACTGCAATACGTGAATTTGAAGAAGAAACAGGAATTAATCCGGAAATCAAAGATTATATTCCGCTTGGAACAATCATACAAAGAGGCGGCAAAACCGTTCATGCATGGGCGTTTGAAGGGAATATAGATGACAATTACACTTTAAAAAGCAATACATTCAAAACAGAATGGCCGCCTAACACCGGTAAATGGATGCTCTTCCCTGAAGTTGACAGGATTGGATTTTTCAAAACTGATGAAGCTAAAAAAAAGATAAAAGACAGGCAGGCAGCTTTTATTGACCGGCTTGAAGAACACCTTGAGCAATTACGAATGACAAATGACGAATGACGAATGTGAACCCCTGATTAACCCTGATTTATATGATTAGAATGATTAGACCTCGCTTCAATTAAAATTAATACTTAAATTTTATATATAAACCTGTAACACAGAGTTTACACTTGTCTGCAGCAGGCAGATAGTTCACAAAGAATAAAAAGATCACAAAGAAGTGCTTTTTTAAAAATAACCTATAAAAAATGTAAACATGGGCTTATATCTTTGTAATTAACAAAAATAATTTATATGCCTGTTATATTTGTAATCAAAAGAAGGTCTAATCATTCTAATCATATAAATCAGGGTTAATCAGGGGTTCAATTTGTCATTCGTAATTGATGTTTTCCTATAGGTTTATGTTTATATATTGTTTAGTTCTTAATTTTTTTGGATTTTTGTTTGTTTCATGTGTAAGCCGGAATTAAATAAAAGATATGGATAAATATTTTTCTAATATGTCTAATAACCTGAATCCTGAAATGAATGAAGAACCTTCAAAAGGGAAAATACTAATATCTGAGCCATTCTTAAGCGACCCAAATTTCAAAAGGTCAATAATACTTTTAAGCGAACATAATGAAGAAGGTACTGTGGGCTTTATATTGAACAAGCCAACACAGCTTAAACTTAATCAATTACTTGACGACTTCCCGGAGTTCGATTCACCTGTTTTTTTCGGAGGACCTGTACAGATAAACACATTGCAGTTTATTCACAAGGTTGGTGACTTAATAGAAGACGCCACAGAAATCGGAGACGGATTATATTGGGGAGGCAGCTTCGAATCACTTAAATATGTCATCGAATCAAACCTTGTAAAGCCCGAAGATTTCCGTTTTTTCATCGGTTACTCCGGATGGACTGAAGGACAGCTTGATAATGAATTGAAAATAAATTCATGGATTGTAACCTCCACTAAAACAGAAAACATTTTTTCCGACGAACCGGATAAACTGTGGGCAGAGATACTTAGAGGAATGGGTAAGAAATTTGCAATACTTGCAAGCTTCCCTGAAAACCCTTCAGTGAATTAAATAACGTCTTACACTAATACTTCCCGCTGTAAATATGTAACTACTATTGCTATGCCCTAACGTGTCAAATTTTTGACTCACTCAGAATTGCTGAAACCACAACTTCGTAAAAGTTGCAAAAATGTTTGTGACAAATTTTCCTCGCGTTTTCAATTAGCAAAAAAGTGTATTTTACAAATTATTTTTTTCTGCGAATGCTTCCTGTTTTCAACATTTTTTTGTAAAATTTCATGTCTAAATATTCGAATATCCCCTTATACAGCAATGGGTTATAGAATTTTAGACATAAAAAAATACTTTTCCGGACATTTTTATATCAAAAAATTATGTTATTTACTCAACTTGATAACTTAAAGAAGTAAAAATGGTAATAAAACATATAAAGAGATTAGTTTGACATTTTGTCAAAACATCACCGCTTAGAATTGGTATAAAAGTTGTATTGGTTTTACCGTGTTTGACATTGGTCTATAATATTAAATATCTCACTTCTTGTTTTTTATTATTTTTCAATTACAGCATAATATCTTTCCTGCACACCAATCCTTTACAAACTTAATCCCATTTTATTTGTACGGATTTTATTTTTATCTTCCCTTAACTTTGTATATGTTTTACGAATTTCGTAATTCAATTGTTTGAGCAAACGGAGATTTAAAATGAAAACTATCTGCACTCTCTTCATCTTTCTGTTATGTATTTATAATTCATATTCACAAACACCATATTTCAATTACCCTATAGATACAATTGTAAAAGATACATACTTCAATTACCGCAGCATGGTCAAATATGATAACAGCGGTTTTATTCATATAGTAAATACAAGACAGTATGATGTCCAGAGCAATACAAGGGAAATATTTTACAGGACAAATAAATCCGGTATCTTTGCTGCAACTCAGGTAACAAATAACTCCGTTGATGACAATTATATAACGTTTGGATTTGATTTGCAGGGTTATATTCACCTTGGCTGGGAAAGAAGAGATGCTTCTAATAATTTCCAGCTTATTTATGCAAGCAATCGAAATACTTCAAATCCTTTTGGTGATACCGTTTGGATTACAACAGGTGGATTAAACAAAGCAACTCCTTACATGGCAGTAGGAAAAGGAGACAGTCTTGTGCATTTTGTTTATTATACATTCGTAACCGGACAGGATAATGCATACTACAGAAGATATAATTTCATTACCGGTCAGTTGGGACCCGAAGTTTTATTAGGACCCGGAGAAGCCGGAAGCGAGAATGATATTGAAACAGCTGTTGACGGGTTTAATAAACTTCATATTGCATATTGTACAAATGCCGGCACAAACAGTGCGATAAAATATTTTACAAATGAAAGCGGAACATTGACTGAAATGCCTTCAGGAGTAACTACATACGTCGATTATCCTGAAATGACAATTGATAACAACAATGTTGTTCATATAATTTACAGGAATGCTAATGATAAAAGGATTTACGAAATACATAAGTCACCGGGCGGCTCGTTTTCAACTCCTTTCCCCATTACTGCCGCAGGGCTTGGAAATCCGGCTTACTGGCGTGCAATAGATACAGACGACAACGGAACATTATATGTAACTTTCCAGAATAGTTTATCATCTGCACCAAAAGGATTTTTCCTTGTTTACGGCAGCGGCACAACCTATAGCAATCCCATACTGGTTTTTGAAGACAGTACTGCAAGTTATAGCACAAGGGGTTCATCATCGGTTGCTGCAAGAGGCAACGGGCAGGTTGCAATTGCATTTGACCCTGCGGGTTCAAGAGGTGGTGATGTGGTATCCGATATTTTCATGAAACGCGGATTTGTAACTTCCGTAGGTATTGTTTCTTCCAATGAAACAGTTCACGATTTTAAGCTGTATGATAACTATCCTAATCCCTTCAATCCATCAACGAAGATAAAGTTTTCAGTAGCGTCAAATGTAAAACGTGAAATGTCAAACGTGAAGATTACAGTTTTCGATGTGATTGGAAGAGAAATTACCACCCTCGTTAATGAGCAATTGAAGCCCAGCACATATGAAGTGGAATGGAATGCAAGTGATTACCCAAGCGGTGTGTATTTTTATACTTTAACAACAGAATCATTTTCTGAAACAAAGAAAATGATATTGATTAAATAATTTATAAAGATAAAAGAACTATTACTGTAATACTGCTTTGAAAAATTCTTTCAGAGCAGTACAGAATCATTTTATTTATCAATATACAATCCACAAACCAACTATTCTTGTCCTGAGGTTTTTTGATAAAATACTGCGATTCTGATTATTAACTGCCAATTTTTCGATTTACAGTATTTTTTATACTAACAATTCCATACCGCAAACTCAATAATTTGTCTTTGCTTGGCAATACATAATTATTGTATATTTGAATAAGATTATTATAAAGCCATGTTAAACAAAGTAAAGATATTTTTCTTTTATACCAGTTCAATTATTTTCATAATATTTTTTTCATCATGCAAAGATGATACGGTTAGTGTAATACTTCCTGAACCGGATTACTCACCTATCTGGCCGCAGGCAGGTTACAATGCACAAAACACAGGCAATCCATATGCACCAAAGGTAAAATGCAATCCTGTTAATCTTGGACAAGTAGATTGGTATTATGAGTTCCCCTCAGGCAGTTATTCTGATGGCGCAGAGTTTTGTGTAGATTCAAAAAGCAATATTTATTTTTACTCACAGAATGACAACCAAATGAAGATATACAAATTCAGACACGAAGGAAGTGTAATTTGGGCTGTAAATGTATATGGAGTTCATAACTTTGCAAGTATATCATTGAACTCCGATGAGAGTAAAATATATTTTCATAATAATGCCGAATTTTGCTGTTATGATTCATCAGGCAACCGTATATGGGCTATAGACCCGGGAGGTGCAATGTGTAAGCCGGCAGTTGGAAGTGATGGAACTATTTATACTTCAATAAATAATGCGGTGTGCGCAATAAATCCGGATGGCACAATTAAGTGGAAAAGTACAGTTCAATTTAACAGCTATACAACATACCATTTTGCAATTGATAAAGATAATAATTTATATGTTGGCGGAAGAAGTATAACAAAGCTTGATAAAAATGGTAATGTATTTTGGAATTACCTGCCAAATTCACAGGATTTTATTACTGAAGGTGTTGTTATTGATGGTTATGGAAATTTATACTTTGAAAACTATAGGCAAAATGCAAACGAAAATGATTTATTCTCTTTAACAAAAGATGGAGTGTTTAGATGGTCTGCTATAACATATTGTAGACAAATGGTCCCGGCTATAACCAGTAAAAATTTAATTTATATAGTTAGCAGCGATTACGCAAGGGCTTTTGATACGTCAGGGAATTTAATTTGGGAATATAAAGACAGCACTTTAACGGGAGGGGATCCTATAATCGACGATGAAGACAACCTTTACTGCATTGGTGAAGATTGGAATGGGCGATTTGTTGCTAATTCAATAAACAATAAGGGAGAATTAAGGTGGTCTGCAAGTATTTCAGTTTTAAGCGGCTTACTTCCACGTCCTGCATTAATGCCTATGGGTAAAATGCTTATATCACCCAAAAGGGGTTTCAAAATTGCCTGTGTGAAATGAAAGATATTATTAAACTTTTCTTTTTCGATTAACAAAACAATATCGTACGGTTAATTTCACTTCTTCCCAAGTTCTACTTGCCTGTGCTGTGAAACAGTAGGGAAGGAACCTGGGTTTGAAATTGTATTTCAATTTTCTGATTTCTATTATATGAAGGAGTAAGCTAAGCTTACAATTCAATTCCCTTCCCAAGTACAACTTGGGAAGGAGATGACAGACCTGACACTGCCCTTAGCTTTATAACCTTCAAACCTTCCAACCTTTCAACCTTACAACCTGGTTTCCTACAAAATCCTCCGTATCATTTATGGGATTGCTTCGCTTTCCGTTAATTAAACTTCATCTTCTACTTTATAAACCTTACAAACTTTATAAACTTTACAAACCTAGTCTGAGCTCGCAATTAAAAGCAACGCAACCTTCCAACCTTTCAATCTTCAAACCTCATCTTTATCTCCACAATCTCCGGTCTGCTGCTGGTTCTTACGGGCGGTCCCCATGTACCAACTCCGCATGATACGTAATAATGGGTATTTCCAATTTTTTTATACCCGTAGCTCAGCTCGTAAATCTTTTTTGTAATAAAATTGAACGGGAACAACTGCCCGTGGTGTGTATGCCCTGAAACCTGCAGGTCAACGCCGTTATCCTGTGCTTCATGAAGCTTTCCCGGCTGGTGGTCCATTAAAATTATAGGGCAGTTCCTGTCAATATTTCCCATTAACTCATTCAGGGGCTTTCTTTGTTTACCGCCGAATCCCCTTGCACTCCTGTCTTCCCTGCCAACAATGTAAAAGCTGTCATCGAGGTTTACAATCTGGTCTCTCAGTTCAATTATATCATGAGCTACAAGGTATTTCACAGCCGGCTCTACTCCCCCGATATACTCATGATTGCCCGTTATTGCATAAACACCAAGCTTTGATTTTATCAGCTTGAGAATTTCACCGAGATTATATTTTATAACCGGCTTAATATCTTCATCAACAACATCTCCTGCAAGCAGTACTATATCGGCATCTATTGTATTAATCTTACGAACAATACGCCTCAATCTTGCATGGCTGATTATTGTACCTAAATGAATATCCGTTACCAAAGCAAGCTTAAGCTCTTTATACTTACCTGCTTTTTTATTGATTGGAATAGTTATTCTTTTTATACGCGGATGAACTGCATTGATAAATCCTATTGCTGTTGCAATCGTAACAATAGAAACGACAGTGATGAACGAAATAATATTATATTCCGGGTTATCGAATAAAGCTAAGTGGAAATCCGGGATGAGGAAATAAATTAATTTGAATATATCTATTACAATTAAGATGAGAAGGAAATACACCATAGCCGCAAGATACAAAGAGCCTATCCATATTATAATAGTATTAAAAAAGCTCTCTGACCTCCGCTCGAGGAATCTTCCAGCAATATAAGAGAGTGATAATAAAAGAAATAGGATTACATAATAAATTTTGTATTGGGTATATTGTGCAAGTGCCTGCCATCCGCGCAGGAAAATATAAAAATTTACCAGCCCGTATGTGGTAAATATTATTGTGAAAAATGTTATGAAGCTTCGTCTTCTGGATTTCTTATTATTATTATCAGCCAAATCAAATTATCAAATTTATCAGATTGTTCAAATTATTCAGAAGTTAGATGTTATAAGTTAATCTCACCCTTCCAACCTTTCAACCTTCCAACCTAATTCGTCATTTGTCATTCGTCATTCGTCATTGGCTAAACTTTTTCTATTTCTTTCTTTCCAAGCAATCCTGTGGGTTTAAATAATAATATGATGATTAAAATTCCGAAAGCAATTGCGTCACGGTATGTAGATGAGATATAACCTGAGACAAAAGTTTCAACCAATCCGATTATCATACCTCCAAGTGCTGCACCTGCAATATTCCCAATACCGCCAAGTACTGCGGCAACAAATGCCTTCAGACCGTATAATATTCCGATAAGCGGGTCTATCTTCGGATAATTTAAACCGAACAATATTCCGGCAGCAGCAGCAAGTGATGAACCTACTATAAATGTAAAGCTGATAATCTTGTTTATGTTTATTCCCATTAAGCTTGCGGCAGTCATATTAAATGATACTGCCCTCATAGCTGTACCAATCTTTGTTTTCATTACAATTAATCTCAATATTACCATAAGCACAATTGCAGTAATAAGCACAACAAGCGGATTGGAAAATATCACTGCCCCGCCGGCTTGTATTACAGGTTTGTTTTCTATCAATGTCGGAAATGATTTAGGGTCTGCGCCAAATACAAGCTGCCCGGTGTATTCCAAAAATAATGAGACACCAATAGCAGTAATTAATATTGTAAGCTTAGGTGATGAACGCAGAGGTTTATATGCAAGCTTTTCTATTGTAAATCCCAGCACAGCACATATAAACATTGAAAGTAAAAGGATTGCTAATCCATATAACAGGGATATATCGGTAGATGAAGTGCTGAAGCCAAAAAGTATAGCAAGGTAATAACCCGAGAAAGCACCAATCATAAATACATCTCCGTGGGCAAAATTGATGAACCGGAGGATTCCGTATATCATAGTATATCCAAGTGCAATCAGAGCATAAATGCTTCCAAGTGATAACCCGTTGAACAATTGTTGAATAAACTCAGTCATAAATTAATTGTGAATTGTGAGTTGTGAATTGTGAATTTGTTTTTAAAATGTGTAATTAAGTAATTTATTTTTTACCTTTTTTTATCGTTTTTCTTGCATGTGATAATATTTTTGTTATTCCCAAATACTCATTCATTAGACATTGAAGTTTAATTTCTTCAACAATTTTTGATTCTGCGAGTAACTCTAGCCAAAAAACAGTTTCATCAGCTTCTTCAACTACAATTGACAGTTTAGATGTAAATTCTGCGGTAGAGCGCTCCCGGCAAGCTGCCCGGTAATTTGCAGCAGTAGAAGTTGCTGATCGAAATAATTGAACACCAATCATTTTTGCTTCATCAGTTTTCGGTAAAGATTGGAATAGCTTTATTACTCTTAAAGCTAATTTTTTTGTCTTGGTTCTTAATTCTTCACTGAAACTCATATTAAAAATATTAAATTTTTAAAAAAATTATTTAGTAAACCGTAACTTAAAAATTCGGTTCACAATTCACAATTCACAATTCACAATTGTGTTATGGATTTACCGTTTCCTTATATTTAAATTTTCCGCCTTTGATTTCAAGGATGACTGCCGGTTTAATGGCATTCCGCTGTTCATTGATACTGATTTTTCCGGTAACTCCGCTAAAATCTTTTGTCTTTGAAAGCTCGGCTTTTATTTTATCGGCATCAGTTGAATTAGCCCTCTTTATGGCATCAAACATTATCAAACCCGCATCATAGGCTAAAAAGCTCATTGCATCGGGCATAATGTTGTATTTTGCTTTATACTTCTGAATAAAGCTTTGTACTTGTGGTGAAGGGTCTTCTGTTGATACATGTGTTGAAAAGAAACATCCCTCTAATGCATCTTTTGCTGTCCCTTCGGTCAGCTTTTCCGATTCCCATCCATCGCTTCCGAACAGGGGTGCTGTAATTCCTATCTCCCTTGCCTGGATTGCAATTAAACCGACATCAGTATAATAACCGGGGATAAACACACCTTCAGGATTCTTTGATTTTATTGCAGTTAACTGTGCTTTAAAATCCTTATCACCGCTTGAGTATGACTGCACTTCTATTATCTCACCGCCCGCTGCCTTGAACTGTGAAACAAAGAAATCTGCTAAACCTGTGCTGTATGCATTTTTAACATCCTGTAATACTGCAACACGCTTTATCTTAAGCGAGTTGATTGCAAACTTGGTCATTACCGATGCCTGGAAGGGATCAATAAAACACACGCGGAAAATATAATCTCCGATTGCCGTTACTTCAGGATTGGTTGATGCAGGCGTTATCATCGGTATTTTGCTTGACTGGCAAATCTGTGCTCCCGATTTACTGCGTGATGATGCTACTTCACCGATTATTGCCGAAACATTATCTTTATTGATAAGCTTCTGCACAACAATTGCCGCTTCTGAAGGCAGCCCGCGGTCATCGTATGTTATAAGATTTATCTTTTTGCCAAGTAATCCACCGGAATTGTTTACTTCTTCAACAGCCAATTTTAATCCGTTGGTTGAAGAAATTCCAAAAGTAGCTTCTGAGCCGGTAAGTGAACCGTACTCGCCAATTACTATCTCGTCTTTATTTTGTGCTTTGCATCCCGGAAGTAAAAAGCAGGCAATAACAATGATAGCAATAAGAGGAAAAAATATTTTTTTCATAATTAAATATTATATATTATAAGGATTTAAATGCTGAAAAAGGTAACAATTTAACTTATAATAATATTCAATTTTTTGAAGATAATCAATTGGAAAGAAATAGTTCAAAGAGTCTGGGAAGTTTGAGAGTTGGGAGTTGGAGAGTTGGGAGTTGGAGAGTTGGGAGTTGGAGAGTTGGGAGTTGGAGAGTTGGGAGTTGGAGAGTTCTGAGAGTTCTGAGAGTTCGGAGAGTTCGGAGAGTATCCATATCCCTCTTTCCCAAATTATATCCTCACCCCTCTTTCCCAAATTATATCCTCACCCCTCTTTCCCAAATTATATCCTCACCCCTCTTTCCCAAATTATATCCTCACCCCTCTTTCCCAAATTATATCCTCACCCCTCTTTCCCAAATT
>RPQH01000045.1 GCA_003820375.1 Ignavibacteriota bacterium | reverse complement strand
CAAACTTAACAAACTTAACAAACTTAACAAACTTAACAAACTTAACAAACTTAACAAACTTAACAAACTTAACAAACTTAACAAACTTAACAAACTTAACAAACTTAACAAACTTAAAGAACTCTCTAGTGCCAGTTCTTTCTTATTGCATCAGATGGTACATCAACTTTAAAATCCAAATAAGATTGGTTCAAGTTTACAGATTCCATTTTCAGGCGGAAGTACTCATTTTTCCTTGGACGCCGGACTTCAACGGTTTTTGCATAATATCCGTCACCGCTTGCTACAAAGTTAGAAAATTCAAACTGTATCAGTATCTGTCCTCTCTTATCATAGTAAATGTACTTAAATACCGAGTAATTGGTTTTATCAACCCAGTATTTTCTTGTTATTGTGCCTCTTTTTAATCCAAGCACGTACTGGCTGCCTTCATCTTCCATCCATAACGAATCCTTCTTTGCTTTGGGTATTCTCACTGTCCCCGAAAATGCATTCAGCATGTCATCAAATGTGCAGCGTATCTTTGTAAGTGTACCTATATTAATTATATTGGTTGAACCAGTTATTGCTTCATCATTCATCGCATCGAAAAATAGAAATCTCTTCCTTTCAAAGTGAGCAATTGCCACATCTTTACCGAGGGGACCTTCTATCTTAAACCATACATCATCTTTTTTCTTGACGTGTATCTCTATATCACCTGAGTTATCTATCTTTGCTGTTTTGACTTTCAACTCACCGCTGGAAATTATATTATCAATTCCTGATGAGCGTTTGTTGACTTCTTTAATAATATCAGATACTTGTTTTCTGACAGCATCATCTTCAGTTGTTGAAACAGTATCATCAATAGTTGAAATTAAAGTATCGGTTCCTTCCTGAGCTTTTAAGTAAGAAAAAGAGGAGAAAAGGAAGAATAATATTAAAAGGGCGGTAGATTTTTTCATAAAATTTGTACTATAACTAAATTAAATTAATTGTTAAATTTAGTAGATGAATCGCATTTTGCTGAAATTCCTTCAATTAACAGCAAAATAACAAAATAAACTTTTATATCCAAAGATAGATTTTACCTATAATATTCCGAAAAAAAAATGAGGAAAAGAAAAGAAAAGGATTCCCTCGGGTATGTAGAGATTCCTGAAGAAGTTTATTTTGGAGCTCAGACCCAGCGTGCAGTGAATAACTTTCCCATAAGCGGTTTGAAAATTCACACGTATATGATTGAATCTTATGCATATATTAAGAAAGCTGCAGCACAGGCAAATATGCAGCTTGGGGCATTGGATAAAAGAACAGGCAATGCTATAGTGAAAGCCTGTGATGAGATACTTGCCGGGAAGCTGTCGGATAATTTTGTTGTAGATGTTTTTCAGGCAGGTGCGGGTACTTCCCAGCATATGAATATGAACGAAGTAATTGCAAACCGCGCGGCAGAAATTCTTGGCAGTAAAAAAGGTGACCAGTCACTTGTCAGCTCTAATGACCATGTTAATACCGGGCAATCAACGAATGATACTTATCCTACTGCAATGAGAATCAGCACACTCTGCTTGTTAAATGAATTGCTCCCTGTTATTGAAGAATTGTATATATCATTTAACTTAAAGGCGAAAGAGTTCCGGAAGGTTGTTAAGTCAGGAAGAACACATTTGCAGGATGCGGCACCGGTCACTCTGGGCCAGGAATTCTCGGGCTTTGCTGATGTTGTGAAACAGCATCATAGATTAATAAATGAATCAAAAAAAGAATTGCTGGTACTTGGTATTGGCGGTACGGCAGTTGGAACAGGAATGAATACTCATCCGGAGTACGCTGAGAAAATAACAAAGAACCTATCGAAACTGACAGGACTTAAACTGAAACCGGCGTCAAATAATTTTTCATCAATGCAAAGCATGTATGCATTTACACATGTATCATCAATGGTAAAGAATTTTTGCACAGATTTAACTAAAATTGCAAATGATATCCGTCTTCTGGCATCAGGACCTACATCAGGGTTTTATGAAATAATATTGCCGCCTGTTCAGCCGGGGTCTTCAATTATGCCCGGTAAGTTTAATCCGTCTATGGCAGAGATGATAAATATGGTCTGTTTCCAGGTGATGGGCTGCGATTATACAATTACACTTGCATCACAGGCGGGACAGCTTGAGCTGAATGTTATGATGCCTGTTATTGCCTTTAATATTTTATTTGCTTTTGAGATACTTAAGAATGCATTGAAGGTTTTTAATGAGAAATGTGTAAAGGGAATTACTGCAAACGAAGAAAAATGCAGGTACTATGCAGAGAACAGTATTAGTATAATTACAGCATTAAACCCGGTCATAGGATATTTAAAAGCGGCAGAAATTGCTGAAGATGCTGTTAAATCGGGTAAGTCAATAATTGAAACAATAAAAGAAAGAAACATAATAAGTAAAGAGCAGCTAAAAGAACTGCAGGATGTGCTTAAGCTGACAAAGCCGTCAACAATTGAGAAATAATATTGAATCCAACAAGAGCTGAAATAGATTTTTCGAAACTTGCTTTTAACCTTGAAAGCATCAGGAAACATATCCGCATAAGCACCAGGAAGAAAGTTATGGTCTGCGGTGTTGTTAAAGCTAATGCATACGGGCATGGGCTGGAGCCGGTGAGCCAAAAGCTTGTTTCCTTTGGGGTAGATTACCTTGGTGTGGCTAATTACGATGAAGCTATAAAATTGAGGAAATTAATACCTGAAGCGCCAATTCTTGTTTTCGGAACATTGATACACTCAAAGCTTCAGCCGGAAAAGTATGTTTCTATTTTACAAAAGAATAATCTTATTGCAACCGTAGCATCGCTGGATACTGCTAAGTTTCTCGATTATTATAATAAAGATAAAGATAGCAGGTTTAAAGTGCATATAAAAATTGATACCGGTATGAGGAGAATTGGCTTTGATGTTAAGGGTGCATTAAAAAATGTGATGCAGATACTGAGTCTGAAAAATATTTTTGTGGAAGGCATATTTACGCATTTTGCTGCTTCGGAATCAGGGAATAAAAAATTTGCATACCAGCAGTTAGCTTTGTTCCAGGAACTATTGCATGAGCTGAAAAAAAACGGGGCTGAGTTCCCAATTGTTCATTGTGCTAACAGCGGGGGAGTACTGGATATCCCTGATGCATATTTTGATATGGTAAGACCGGGATTAATACTGTATGGTTATTATCCTTCCAGTGAAATTAAAAATAAGATAGAGCTTAAACCGGTAATGAATTTTAAATCTAAAGTTACATTTATAAAAAAGGTTAAGCCGCATACAGGGATTTCATACGGAAGAAAATATTTTACTAAAGAAGACACTTTCATAGGTTCTATTCCGATAGGATATGGTGACGGATACTGGCGCTTGCTTACCAATAAATCAAAAGTGTGTATAAATAAAAAATTGTACAGGACAGTTGGTGCAATTACTATGGATTGGACAATGATAGAATTAGGCAAGGTCCGGAAAGTAAAAGTAGGTGATGATGTGCTTTTAATGGGGAGTGAGAATGGTATAAATTTAGGTGCCGATAAGCTTGCGAAGCTGGTCGGGGCTATACCTTATGAAATGATTTGCTCTGTTGCCGATAGGGTAAATAGGGTATATTTGAATGAATAAAACTTTAATTATAATGTAGAATTGAATTTCTTTTAGTGTTATAATGCATAGATGAATTTCAAAAAAGATTATATAAATTACGTGCTTCACAATGTACTGCAATCAGATATTGCTGTTAATATTACAGCTAAGAAAGTATTGGAGCGTGTAATTACTACGAACGATTTTTTTAAGATTACTTTTGTAATCGGCAAAACTGCAGGATTAGAACTTTTATTTAAATACCTCCTCTACATTTCCGATAAAGTTGATAAATCACAAATTACAATCTTTAATTTAAAAGATAATTTTGAATATGATGTAAACAACATGAAGCGGATTTGCACCCGCCTTCAGATTAAAGAAATACCTGTTGACCGGGAAATAGACACATTAGAGATTATCGGGAACGGGAACAGTGAATTAGAAACAACTGAAATAAAAGATGAGGTTCTGTCAGAAACAACAGATGAAACAACTGATGAAACGGAAACAGGTGACGAAACCGAAGAAGTGTCTGAAGAAGATGTTACAGAATCCGGGTTAGAAGATGAAGGCATGTCTTTATTGGAAAATAAAGAGCAGGATTCAGCCGGGTCACAGGAGTTATTTGAGCTGGAATCTATCAGCCGTACGATTGAAACACATATTACCGAATCGAAAAAAGAAATTAAAGATTCAGATAATGAAGAAGCTCATACCGATGAAAACATTGCTGAAAAACCGGTTCTGAATGAAGAGGTAATTGAAGATGCAAAAGAGACAATTGAAAATGTGAAGGAAGATTCAATTGAAAAAGATAATGAGGAAGAGCCCGAGCTGCAAATAGAAGTAAGAAAACCTTCGGATATAGATGAATATCTTGAGAAAGAAGAAATAAAAGATGAGGCTTCGGAACAGGATGAGTTTAATAAATTTGAGCATAGGTATCGTGAAGAAATAAAAATTCTTGAAAAGCTGTTATCATATATAGAGAAAGAATGTACTTATAACGGGTTTAAAGGATTAAATGAAAGAACATTAAAAAGCTTTAATGAGATAATTGAGATATCCAATGGGCTTGGAGAACTGACTAGGCAGCTTTCGTTCGATCTTGTTGCTGATATTTTCTTTACAATAAACATGTATTTCAAAAAAGCTTCAAGCAATCCTACAATTATTACTCTTGAGCGAATTAAGCTGTTTGATTCATCTCTTGCAATTGTAAGCAGTTTAATAAAAGGTGAAACATACCTTGATTATGATGAAATAATAACAAAGGTAGAATCATTAAAAGTATTTTTGGCAAAACCATTTATAACACAAGAAGAAAAATCATCTTCAGTCAAGCCGGATAAGGCGGCAGAAGGCCAGGAAATAAGCGCAGTTAAAAGATTGATAGAATCACCTGAAACAATTGAGTTTCCGAAAACCCCTGAAGCGGAAGAGGTTTTGATAGAAAAACCGAAAGTTAAAAAGCAAAGTGCTGAAAGTATAATTTTTAAAATGAAATATCTTGTGAAAGAATTCGAAAAGAATTTTTCAGCACTGGAAAATATAAAAGGAGAATACAGCAAGTTCGCAGCATTGGAAAAAGTAGATGAGCTCAATTATTATCTGCGGATGCTGGCAAAGATTGCATCTGCCGTAAAGTTAAATGATATACTGAAGCTGGCAGAAGTATCATATGTCTTTTTGAAATACCTGAAAGATTACAGGATGGACCTGCTTGATTCTGAGATTAAACAAATAATAAAATATATAATATTCACGTTTAAGATGCTGTTGACTGACAGGAAACCTGAAGATTTTAATGTCCTTGTTCAGTATTTAAATAACCCGGTGAAAATATTTGCCGATTCGAATTAATATTAAGAAGAAATAAAATATGAAATCTTATGCGATTATAATGGCCGGGGGAGTTGGTGCCCGGTTCTGGCCTTATGGCTCTCAAAAACTTCCAAAACAATTTCTGCCTATTGCTAACTCTTCTGATACAATGATCCAGCTTACCGTTAAAAGGATGAGAGAGCTTGTACCTATTGAACAGATCTTTATTGTTACAAATGCTCAATATGTAAACGAGGTCAGAAAACAGGTTTCCAGGATACCGGGAGAAAATATTATCGGTGAACCTGTTGGAAGAAATACTGCACCTTGTGTCGGGCTTGCTTCAATCATACTTAAACAATTTGATGAAAGAGCAAAGATGGTTATTGTACCTGCTGACCATCTGATACAGGATGAAGAAGAATTTATAAGAACTGTTAAAGCAGGACTTAAATTTGTTGAAGATAATGATGCAATTGTAACACTTGGCATAAACCCCACTCACCCCGAGACAGGCTATGGTTATATACAATTTCTCGATGATGTGTTTCTTACTGTTGAACCAAATGGTTCCGAAGAAAAAGTAAATATATATAGAGTAAAAACATTTGCGGAAAAACCAACACTTGAAACAGCAAAGGAATTTCTTGCAAGCGGCGATTTCCTGTGGAACAGCGGTATGTTTATTTTCCGTGCCGATGTTATCCTGAAAGAGATAAAAAAATATCTTCCCGACCTGCATCATGAATTGCTTAAAATTGAAAAAGATATTCACTCAAATAGTTTTAAAAACACACTTGATAAGGTCTTCAGGCAGATAAAAAGCATTTCAATCGATTATGGTGTAATGGAGAAAGCAGATAATGTTTATGTTATAAAAGGTAACTTCAAATGGAGTGATCTTGGCAGCTGGGATGAAGTGCACCGTGTTAAGCCAAAGGATAAAACAAATAATGTAATAATCGGAGATTCGTATGTTAAAGATTCTGAAAATAACCTTGTACTTTCTTCAAAAGGGTTTGTTGGCTTAATTGGAGTCGATGATTTAATAATAATAAATACAAAAGAAGGGTTGTTGATCTGCAAGAAAGGACGTTCTCAGGAAGTCAAAGAAATTGTGGATTATCTAAAAAGAAAGGGATTATCGGATTATTTATGATAACCAAAATATCACATATAGGAATAGCAGTAAAAGATTTAAACACTGCAAAAGAATTATATAAGAAATTGTTTCAGTCCGAACCTTCGGAAGAAGAAGTAGTAGCTGAACAAAAAGTAAAAGTGGTAAAATTTAAGGTCGGTGAAGCAACAATAGAGTTACTGGAAGCAACAGATCTTGAATCTCCGATTGCAAAGTTTATAGAAAAAAGGGGTGAAGGTATTCATCATGTTGCCTATGAATCGGATAAGATACAGGATGATTTAAACAGGTTAAATACCGATGGCTTCGATCTGATAAATAAAGAACCGCGTATCGGCTCTGATAATATGCTGATTGCTTTTATAAAGCCAAAATCAACAGGCGGCGTTCTGACAGAAGTCTGCCAGCACTAGGGAGTTTATAAGGTTTATAAGGTTTGTAAGGTTTGTAAGGTTTATAAGGTTTATAAGGTTTGTAAGGTTTATTAGGTTCATAAGGTTCATAAGGTTTGTAAGGTTTGTAAGGTTTAAAAGGTTTATAAGGATGAATCCCGCTTGCCTGCCTTTGGCAGGAAGGGATGATATTATGGTAGAATGAATCATTCTTCACGAACAGAATCCCGAAGGGATGATATTATGGTAGAAAGAATCTGCCTTTGGCAGTTAGTGACGAAACAAACAAGGAGAACTGTATTGAAAATTCTGCTTTATTCCATAATTTATTTATTTTTTATTATCATACAAATGAGTAACTCACAGATTAAAGATATTTCACTTGATAAATTTGACTGGATGCTTGATAACTGGGTTATGGCAGATGAAAATGGAATTACCCGTGAAAGGTGGATTAAGGAAAGTGATACCATTTTAAGAGGTAATTCATATACTATAAAAAATGGAGATACTGTATTCACTGAAAAAATATCCATCGAAAAAAGAGGAGATGAAATATTTTATATTGCAATTGTAGCCCACAATCCGGGACCTGTTGATTTTAAGCTGGTATATTTATCTGATACAAAAGCAGTATTCGAAAATCCCGAACATGATTTCCCCCAAAGAATAACTTACATAAACGAAGAAGACGGCTCACTTTTCGCACAAATTGAAGGTCCAAACAAAGACGGCAAAACCATTAAAATTGATTTTCTGATGAAAAAAGAAAGATAACATTCTATTTTTCTTTTTATATGCACAGGTTTTGACTTTTAATTCAATTCTTCACTTTACTATCTTTGCCCGTTGATGAAAGATAAAGTAAAAAAGGAAATAAAACAAAAACAGGATAAGAGCAAGGACTATCCTTTTTACATGCTTATTGCTCTTGTAGTGGTATTACCGCTTGTATTTACCACTACTGTTGAAAGTTTGTTTAACGTAGTGAAGAGTACAGCATTTAGAATGCTAAGCGGTTTGTTTTTCATTTCATTAATCATTTTTTTGTGGAACAAGCTTAAACAGAATCGATTCGAATATATTGCAAATAGAGCAATTGATTCTGCTGTACTTTTCATTTTTCTTGGTGCCGTAATCTCAACTGTATTTTCAATTAATCCATACGTAAGTTTATTTGGACAGTATTCCAGGCAAATTGGGTTAATTACTTATGCTATTCTTACACTTCTTTACTTTTTATCATCAATTACTCTTTCAAATACAGAAAAAAGAGATAAGCTTTTATTTGCAATGTCATTAACGGGTGCGCTTGTTGGTGCGTATTCAATACTTCAATATTTTGGTCTTGACCCTTTTAAAGTACAAATTGTTGCATACGTCAGGCCTATGAGCTCAATGGGAACCAGTGTATTTGCTGCCGGCTTAATGGTAATGGTTCTTCCATTTGCAGTTATACGGGCATTTCAGAATAAATTCTCATTTACAACTGTTATAATACCGGTAATTATTCTGGCAGGAATTATTATATCACAAACAAGGACAGTGTATGCCGCATTACTGTTTGAATTAATTCTATTTTGTATTTTTTATCCTTACGTTTTAAAACCGGATATTATAAGATATAATAATGCAAGAAGAACAGGTTTGATAATTCTTGGCATTATTGTTATCGCGTTAATTGCTGCAAATATTTTTTTATCTCATAACATTTATATAAAAAGGTTTCAAAGTATTGTTACAATTACCGAAACACAAAGATGGGTGTTATGGAAGACAACATTAAATATGTTCGGTCATTATCCCATAACGGGAACCGGAATATCAACATTTTCACGAGGGCTTGAGGATTTTCTCACTATAGCCCTGAAAAATAAAGATGCATCTCCTTATTATGATAATGCACATAACAATTATCTGCACACATTAGCCGTGATGGGAATAATAGGACTTGCTGCATATCTGTATATGCTCTTTACAGGTGTCAGATATTCAATCGCATCTGTATTGAATAAATCAGAAAAGAAAAGCAGGCAATATATATTTGTTGCTTTCCTTTGCATGTTTGGCGGGTATATTGTTTACGGGCTTGCGGATTTTGATGAATTAACACATTTAGCATACTTGTTTATTTTTCTTGCAGCCTTTAAATCAGAGCTGTTTTCGGCAGGCAAAGGTGTAATATTAAAATTTAGCAATAAAAGTAAAATCAAATTCGGAAATATTTTTGTATTTTCAGCAGCAGTTGTAGTTATGTTCAGCTTGTTCAATATTTATGATGCTTACGTTGATTTTAAAGCTGATAAAGTATATCATGAAGGATTGGCAAATTATAATTATTTTAATGGAAACATAACTGAGCTAAATTCAAAGCTTAACCGGGTCATCGAACTAAATCCCAGAGCCGAATACAGGTTTTCATATGCATACCATAATTATTTTTATTGCTTTGATAATCCTATGTTAAATGCTGTGAGCAGTAAGCCGATATTAAAAGCAGCAGAAGACCAGTTAAGAATTGCTGTAAAAAATCACCCTTCTGAACTTGAATGCCTGGCTTTGCTGTCATTAATAAAATATGATGAAGGTGATACAATTGAAGCGGAAAAATTAAAAAATGAAGTGCTGGCAAAAGATACATTACAAACAGATTTCAGGGTGAATCTTTCCAGATATTATTTTAAGAGTAGAAAAGACGACCTTGCATTGGAGCAATTAAATATTGTATATAAATACGAACCTAATAATGTAGATGCTTATTTTACTTCATTGATATACATGATGAAGAAGAAAGAATATAAATCTGCAGAAGAATGCTGCAATGCAATATTGAGGATTGAGCCGAAAAATATAGAAGTGCTGAAATATCTTAATGAAATAAAAAGGTTAAAAGATATAAAAAAATAGTTCTTCTCATTAAAAAAATTCCCATCCGCTGCATCAGCGGATGGGAATATCGAAATAATCAAAGGAAAGCATTGTAAGCCGGATTCTGTCTTCCCCCCGAAAGGGGATTGCAGCCATTTATCTATGCAACCTACCCTGTGACATCGGGCGAGCAGCCCTCAGGCGTCACTATACATGGTCTTGCACTCTGATGGGGTTTTATTTGCATCCTGCAGTTACCTGCAGGAACGGTGGGCTTTTACCCCGCCTTTTCACCTTTTCCCCGCCGAAACGGGGTAGTTTGTTTTCTGTATCACTTTCCGTTATGCAGGATTTGCTCCTGCATACCCTCCGTTTCCGGAGGCATCCTGCTCTCAAGTGTCCGGACTTTCCTCACTCCTCTGTTTCCGGAGCGCGGCTGCTAATGCTATCCTAAATTAAATGCATTCCCGCGAAAGCGGGAATCTTGTCAATTATTCCTGGGATTCCCGCTTTCGCGGGAATGCTTTCTCACAAACTCTTCCTGTTATCTATTGCCTGGTTTGCTAATCTATCCGCTGCTTTATTAAATTCTCTTCCAATATATATAACTTTGTAAGATTTATTAAGTTTCTTCATAAGCACATGAAACTTATTGTTTAATATAGCAAGTCCCGGCTCATTTATCTTAAAATCAAAATTTAACTGGTTAACCATCAGCAAACTATCAGCATAAAATTCAATCTCATCAAAGTCTCTTTCAGCAATCAATTTTTTTATCAGGTCGAGAGATTTTAATATTGCTTTATATTCTGCCTGGTTGTTAGTTGCAATTCCTAAATATTCATTCCATGATGAAAGGATGAAATTATTCTCATCGTAAATTATTATCCCAATTCCCGAAGTACCCGGATTACCCCTTGATGCGCCGTCTGTGTAAACTTTTATTTTACTCAAATGTTAATCAATTCTTCTGATATTAGTATCCTGCCGCATGACTCGCATGTAAAAAATCTTTCTACCATTCTTATTTCAATTGACCTTTGCGGAGGTATTGAATTGAAACATCCGAGGCAAGAGCCTTTTCTTACTACAGCCATTGCATCACCGAATTTTGCATCGTTTATGCGTTTGTAAAACTCAAGGTCTTCAGGATTAACTTTTGGAACTACACTTTCCCTCTGTGCTTTTAGCTCTTTTTCCTCTTCTTCCGTTTGCTCATTTAATGCTTTCAGTGTTTCCTCATGCTGGGCAAGGTCTGAAAGTATATCAGCCAATTCTGTTCTCAATGTGTTGATTCTGTTTGTTAATTCATCTTTTTTAATCTTTATATCTTTTTCGAGAACATCTTCATTTTTATCGATGTGTTCATAAGCGTCTTCGATTTCTTTTGCAAGAGCATTATATTCCTGGTTTGATTTTACTGCGCCGCTTCTAAGCACTTCATCGTTTTTATCTATCTTTTTTGCAAGTGAGCTGTTTTGTGTAACCAGTACACTTTCATTTTCAGTTATTCCTGATAGTTCCTGTTCCAGTCTGTCTAATGTCTGTTCGTGTGAATCTTTTTTTTCAGTTAGCTCTTCAATAATTTCAGGAATATCTCCTTTTAAGCTCTCCAATTCCTGAAGCTCTTTATCTATCTTGTGAAGTTCAAACAACAATAATAATCTTTCTTTCATTTTCACTCCTGCTTTTTCAGCATTAAGTTTATTGTACTTTTGTTTTTCTTGTTTATTATTAAAACTTTTTCTTTGTTACCTGTAATATAGTCTGTTACATTTTCACTATCTGACATATCGATAATTACGTCTTTTATTTTTACATTAGAAGCTGTAACAAACTCATCAGAATTTAATTTACGGTTTATTCTCCTTATTATCTCTAAAAGGCTGAATGATTTTTTTAATTTTACTCTAACAGCGTTGTCAGATTTGGAGCCAGTAATAATCTCATAAATCTCATAAGCCGGCTCTTCATACGGATGATGCTTTAATAAACTTTCTATTACGTCATTTACCAGGTGTTTTTCGCATACCATCTCAAGCCGTATCTCATCTACTGTCTCTAAATTTTCTCTTTTACCTATTACGGGTTTTGTATTCTTTCCCCCTTTAAATGTACCTGTACCTTTTATCCTGAAAGAACAAACTGTATAATTCCCTATAATTCCGGCACCCTTTTCTGCCATTGTCTCAGTTATTTCTTCAATTTTAGTAGGTGGCACAAATACGGCAATTTTAAATTTCCGTTTTAAAGAACTAACACCGGCGATTACTTTTATTTCTTCCTTTTTAAATAATTTTGACGCAAATTTTTCTGAATCATTCATAATATTTCATCAATTTCCCGGTAAAAAAAATGTCCCGATTCTATGATTCGGGACATTCGTTACTCTTTTTAGTTGAGTGCTGTTTTATCTTACTTCTTAAATGAAACTTTAAATATTTTATATTCATTATTTTAGTAAAAATATCAATTGAGAGTTTCATATTCAAGACAATTTGTATTCATTAAATGAAAGAAGTGAAATAAATGGATTTAATAAAGGAAATATTTGATAATGTTAAGACTATAGCGGTTATTGGGATGAAGGATAAAGCCGGTGATGCATATGGTGTACCTGTGTATTTAGATTCAATAGGTTATAAAATTTACCCGGTCAATCCTTCAAGAATAGGGAAAAAAGTGCTGGGTGAGCCTTTTGTTGGGAAAATAACTGATATTAAGGCGGAAATAGACTTAGTAAATATTTTCCGCAGGCCGGAATTTATTCCGGAACATGTAAAAGAAATACTTTCTATGAAGCCGCTTCCTAAATATGTGTGGTTTCAATTAGGAATTGAAAATGATGAAGCAGCAGCAGAACTTGAAAAAGCAGGAATAAAAGTTGTCCAAAATTCATGTATGCTGGTTGAGCATAAGACGCTGAAATTCAGATAATATTATTTTTTATCTTCTTTTTGCTCTCCTGCCGAAGATTTAATCTTTTCTTTTGAGATTATATCTGTTAAAGTGAGCTGTGTTTCTTTCATTCTGAAATAATTCTCATTGGTTTTTACATTCAGAAATTTTTGAAGAAGATAATTTTTTGTAACACTGTCTTTTTCCATCATAACAAGCCATGTACTTGGAGTTGCTTCAACAACCGAAATCCCCGAAAAATCCAAACCCGTCTTATATATTTCTGTTTCCAGATAATCAGCCAGGTCTTCATCGTCCGAGTCATTTAGATAATCAATTAGTATAGAAGTTGAGAACATTTCTTCCGGTGTAAGAGTAGTATCGGCAGGATTTTCTATTTCATCTTCATCCATGTTTCTTTGTGACTGTTTATCTGAATCTTTTGAACAGGATAGGAAAGTAATACCTATAATTAAAACTATTATGTAGTTAAATATTGTTGGCATAACGGTTATTGAAATTTTGATATTTTAATTTTTACAGGTTTAACAATTGGCAGAATAAGTACTTTACTGTTTATAAAGGGATTCTATCTGTATTAGCACAAAGAATCCCTCTCATTCAATAAAAAATTTATATTAACTCTTAATCTGATTAATCTGACTAATCTGATAAATCTTAAATTAGATTCAGCTCTTTTCCTATATCATGGAACAACTCAAGAATCCGGTCGAGCTGTTCATCTTCATGGCTTGACATATATGATGTTCTAAGCATAGCCATACCCGGCGGAACACCGGGGGATATAAATGCATTAGTGAAAACTCCTGCATCGTATAATTTTCTCCAGAAAATAAATGTAGTAGGGTCATCGCCAATGATAACCGGTACTATAGCTGTTTTGCCATCAATAATCTTAAATCCCATTTCCTTAAAGCCCTTACGCATTTTATCCGCATTACATTTTAGCTTTGTTACGCGTTCCGGTTCTTCTTCAAGGATTTCCAAAGCTGCCATTGCTGCTGCTACTGATGCAGGTGTTGGCGATGCACTGAATATTAATGCAGGTGCATGATGCTTTACAAAATTGATAACTCTTTCAGTTGCAGCCATGAACCCTCCAAGAGATGCAAAAGTTTTGGAGAACGTTCCCATGGTTATATCTACCTTATCCATTATACCGTAATATGAGCCCGTTCCTCTTCCGCCCTCGCCAATTACTCCGACCGAATGTGCATCATCCACCATAACCCGCGCATTATATTTCTTAGCTAAAGCTACCATCTCAGGTAAATGAACAATTTCACCTGTCGTAGAAAAAACACCATCTGTAACAATTAATTTTGCCTTGTCAGGGGGTATTCTCTTTAAAACTTCTTCAAGGTCATTCATATCGTTGTGCTTATACCGCTTGAACTCAGCAAAAGCACCTTTAGCCATAAGGTCTGCAGCAACTATACAGGCATGGTTATCTTTATCCGATATCACATATTCACCTTTTTGAACAAGTGTTGGAATAATTCCCTGTGCAGTCTGGTATCCTGTTGAAAAAAGAAGTACGGATTCCGTTCCGAAGAACTTTGCCATTCGTTTTTCGAGTTCAATATGCAGGTCAAGTGTTCCTGTAAGATATCTTGAACCGCTGCAGCCGGTACCGTATTTTTTAACGGCATCAATTGCTGCCTGCTTTACTCTCGGATGTGCTGTTAAACCAAGGTAGTTATTGGAGCCGGCCATAATAACTTTTTTGCCTTCAATTTGAACTACCGGTCCCTCGTTCTCTTCGATAGGTCTGAAATACGGGTATAATCCTGATTCCTTTACTTCATCTGCTCTTGTAAAATCATAACACTTTTGAAAAATGTCCAAAACGGACGCTCCTTTCCCCGGAAAATGGCTATGCCAATTAATAAAATTGAATATTCTGTAATATTTGAATATTTTGTTAATTAAATTTACTGCATTTAGAATCATATAACAAGGAAATAGTCTTGACTAAAGTATTTATAACCGGGGCAACCGGTTTTATTGGCTCCCATCTCACCGATAAATTAATTAATAAAAATTATGAAATTAGATGTCTCGCAAGAAAAACCAGCAATCTGCGGTGGCTTAAAGATAAACCGGTAGAGTTGGTTTATGGCGATTTGTGGGATGATAAAATTCTGGAAAAAGCTATTGAAGATGTGGATTATGTTTACCATGTCGGGGGTGTTAATTTTGCTAAAAAGAAGGAAGACTATTTCAGGGGTAATACCGAAGGAACGGAAAACTTAATTAAAATTACACAC
The DNA here is from genome assembly GCA_003820375.1 of Ignavibacteriota bacterium. GTDB lineage: Bacteria > Bacteroidota > Ignavibacteria > Tepidaquicellales > OLB5 > RPQH01. Next base: position 20,817 of record RPQH01000045.1, on the reverse strand, counting down.
CGGGTTAACCCGGATTTAAAAAAATTTCTCTATACAAGTTCACAGACCGCGGTGGGACCTTCATTTGGAAATAAACCGGTTGATGAAAATACGGAATATCATCCTATTACAACATACGGCAGGTCCAAGATGGAAGCGGAAAAAGTTGTAAGGAAATATTTTGATAAGATGAACTGCACTATTGTAAGGGCACCGGCTGTATACGGCCCAAGAGATGTTGCCATACTTGAATATTTTAAAACCATGAGCAAAGGGCTCCAGCCGCTTATCGGGTTTAATAATAAGATGGTAAGTCTTATACATTCATCTGACCTGGTTGACGGGATGATATTAGCCGCGGAATCTGAGAAAGCTGTATCTAATATATATTTCATATCATCGGAAAAGTTCTACACATGGAAAGAAGTGGGTGAACTGACTTCAAAACTGATGAACAAAAGAACTATTACAATTAAGATTCCTCATTTCATAGTTTATTTTGTCGGTGCAAATGCACAGTTCTTTTCAATGTTCTCAAAAAAACCTGCAATAATGAATCTTGAAAAGTGCAGGGATTTAACAACTCAATACTGGATATGCTCGACCGAAAAAGCAAAACGTGAGCTTGGCTACAAAGAAACACTTGGACTTGAGAAGGGTTTGAAGGATACAATCGATTGGTATAAAGAGATGAAGTGGATAAAGTAGTTGCAGGTTCGAAGTTGCAGGTTACAGGTTGGAAAAATTGGTAATTACATTTTATGAATCCCGCCTTCCTGTTTTTGGCGGAAATAGATAACATTATTGTAGAAGTGTCAGAAACCTCACCCCTACCCCTCTCCTGGGAGGAGAGGGGGATTCGATTGATTAGAAATTCCGCCTGCCTGCCAATGGCGGGAAGGGATGACATTATTGTAGAAGTGTCAGAAACCTCACCCCTACCCCTCTCCTGGGAGGAGAGGGGGATTCGATTGATTAGAAATCCCGCCTGCCTGCCAATGGCGGGAAGGGATGACATTATTGTAGAAAGCTTTAAAGAGAAACACATAACCCTGAAAGGGTGATATTATAACTTAATCCTTTCCGGGTTATTTTTATTATATGATGGAATTCTCTGCAATTATATTTATTCATACCGGATATTTTTAAAGAAATACTTTCCTTTTAAAAGAATATTTACTAAATTAGCAAATAAGACTAATTTATACTTATTTTAATATTGTTAATGTAAATTCTTTCTGTATGCATTTTATGAATTTGTAAATGGAAAACAAAAAATGAAATTATTTCTTTACTTTATTCTGATTTTTGGTTTTAATACGGAAATTTACAGCCAGAATTTTTTTGTGCCTACTTCCGTATTATCTACCGGTACAGAATATGTGGATGCGATTGCAAGTACTTCTTCGGGAGTGGTTTTAGCGGCACAGCTTAATTCCGGTGTATACAGGACTACAAACAACGGCATAAACTGGGCAATCTGCGGACTTACCGGCAGAAGAGTTTACAAAATAGCATCTGCACCTGATGGAAATATTTTTACACTTGGCGGTACTACATCAAATATTTATATAAGCCGCTCAACAGATAATGGGTTAAGCTGGTCGGATGTAATGACGCAGGCACGTGCAAATAATTATGCAAACGGCGGCGGCGGAATTGTGTTTGTGAACAGCACTACAATAGTTGCTGCTTTATCGTTTACACTTGGTCCTACAATTGGAGATGTGGCGGCTGTGATAATGCGTTCAACTGATGCGGGCTCTTCATGGATACAGGTTTATACTTTAGTAACCGGTTTTACCAATGACCTCGTATTAACACCCACAGGTAAAATTTTGGCGGCTACTTCTCTGGGCGGTGTTAAGGCTTCAACGAATAATGGTACAAACTGGCTTAACACAGGGTATAATATTTATTCTAACCGCCTTGAAGTGAATTCTCTTGGCCATGTTTTTGTCTCAAGGGCAACTGCAGGAGATACTATTGATATGATATATAAATCGACTGATGACGGCGTTTTGTGGTTTCCGGTAAACTGTTCCGGGAGAAGCATCAGGGATTTTATTATTGATTCACAGGATAGATTGTATGTATCAAATGAAAGCAAACAGGTTAAACGCTCTTCAGATGGAGGCAGTACATGGGAATATATTACATCGGGTATCCCTGCATCACAATATGTTTATTCATTGTATATGGCAGGAAACGGGATTCTTTTTGCAGGTACTAATTCATCGGGAGTATACAGGTCAGCAACCGTTGTATCATCAGGGAATATTAACGGAAATATTCCTTCCGCGTTTTCATTAAAACAAAATTACCCTAATCCGTTTAATCCTGTAACAATTATCAATTATCAATTAGCAGCGAGCAATTATGTCAAGTTGACAATATCGGATATTGCCGGAAGGGAAGTAGCTGTGCTTGTTAATCAAAAACAAAATGCAGGCAAATACGAAGTTAAGTGGGATGCTTCTAACTATTCCACCGGAGTGTATTTTTATAGACTTATCAGCAGAGAGTTTTCTGAAACAAGGAAAATGATTTTGTTAAAGTAAGTATGTATTGTCAAAAGAATTTTCAGGTGAATGTTTCAAGTACTGGAAATTGAGTTTAGTTTTGTAAATTATGATTTAAAAATAGTCAACTAAGAATTTTTCTAAATTTTCATCCTTTTACTTAAGGAGCGATGAAATATCTTTTTTCTGATGCTAAATAATCAGTGTACTTTGGATTAAAATAATAATTCATTTCAACAAACTCATCCATTGAATTAAAATTACCTATCTGCTGTATATTCCACATTACAGTATCATTTTTATTATATTCCAATCCCGCTGACTTTAATTCTCTAAAAGTAACGCTGCCTGAGCGAGTGTAATATGTAAAAAAATGGGAGTGTTCATTATTCAGTGAATTATATACATAAAAGTCAAAAACATTTATTTTATCAGTTGAAACAAAATTTATTGAAAATTCAGTATTATCATTTATGTTTGGTTCAAAATTTCGAGGCGTGCTTATAACAAAAAATGGACTATGTGTTATTGCACCGATTGCCAACTTTGAGATATATGCAGTTTTTTCATTCAATATATCTCCTGAGTGGCAAATACTTGTTACCTTAATATTAAAACTAAGCGGAAGAGAATCAGGTATAATAATACTTGTCCCATTTAAATTAGTATAATGGTCATAACAAATTTGAAGCTGAGAAGATGGAGAAAATCCAGGGAAATTAAGGTATGCATTGTGTTGATAATATCCTGCCTGTCCCGAATTTACAAAAAATGATACTCCTTTTTCCTGCGGGTTATAGGATATTTCTTCATTTGAAAAGCATATGGTATCACAAGTATTTCCTAATTTTACAAATTTCATTCCGAAATTATCGTAACTGCTAATACTGTTGTAAGATTCTGTATATTGGAGAAAATATATATATCCCTCTATTTCAATCCTGCTTATGGGAATATCTAATAACAATGTAGATTCATCTAAACCGATATTGATTACCCACTCATTTTCCAATTGATGAAATCTTTCATTACTTATAAAACCAATCTTTCCACGCTTATTTATTGGCACCGGAGGAAATTTAATTATAACTGCTATTTTGTTTGTAAAATTCGATATCAATGCATTTGAAAAATGAGGATTAACTGTAGTTAATCCATTTAAAAAATAGGATGCATTTAAAGCAGTTTCATTTTTTAGATTATAAGGGAATGAAGATGTTTCAAGATGGAAATTTCCTTCTATATCCGGAGAAGAAATTGGAGGATGTCCCAAAGATATTTTGTTACTATAAAACGCCGGTAAGCTATGGATGTCTGTTACCTTTCCATCAATAGCAATGCCGCCTGAATTAAAATCCTCATTGCACCCGGTAAATAAAACAACAATAAACAGCAGGAAGAAAAAATTAAACCGGAGAATTTGAGAAACAGTTATTTTTCTGATTCTATGCAAAGTTTATGATTGAATTGATTAAATAAAATAACTGATTTTTTAATACTTTACGACACAAAAATTACAGTTTATTTTTGCTTATTTATATATAAATTGGCATGTGATTAAGTATATATTCCATACCTTACTCTTTCTGATTTTCCTCTCATACATATCATACAGCCAGAAAAACTGGATAGTACAAGGATATGTACTTGATTCTATCAGCAAAAACCCAATCACAAATGCTTCTGTAGTAATAGGAAATCTTGGTATCGAAAAGGAAACAGACAGCTCGGGATATTTTATTATTTATTCTGTACCCGGAGGTGAATATACGATTAAAATATCTGCGGAAGGTTATAAGGAAAAATCACATAAGATAGTTATGAATGAAACATCTGCTGATACTAATATTACAATCTATATGTTCTCTTCATCTTACACAACTCAAACAATAGAAGTATATGATGAATATTTTAAAAAGGAAAAGTTTTCATCAACAAGTGTTTCAAGCTTTTCATACCAGGAGATGTACAGGTCAGTTGGAGCAGTAGAAGATATTATAAGATATTTCAGGAATACAGCAGGTGTATCTGTGGAAAACGACCAATATAATGGTTTGATTGTAAGAGGTGGGGCACCGACAGAAAATTTGATAATGATAGATGGAATGGAGCTTCCCAATCCGAATCATTTTGGACCTCCGGGCTCTTCATACGGCATATTATCATACATAAACCTGAACATGGTTAATAAGGCAGTATTTTATACAGGGGGCTTTCCGGCTAATTACGGCGGAAAAATTTCCAGTATACTAGATATTAAATTCCGTGAAGGTTTATCAAAAAAACATTCGGCGAATGTGAATTTTTCTATTGTTGGATTCGGTGGTTTTTTTGAAGGTCCATTAACGAAAAAAGGCAGCTACATATTTTCGATTCGCAGAAGCTATTTTGAGCTTGTGAAAGAACAACTCAATATGGAGGCGTTTCCTAATTATTGGGATTTGAATTATAAGCTTAATTACCGGTTTAACAACAACAGCATATTATCGCTCTTTGGTGTCGCTGCATGGGATAAAGCAAGACCCTTTGTAAAACAGAGTAATATATTTAATCCTGAACATAATTTCGAAGGTCATAAAAACGCAGATATTAATTTATCGAATATTGGATTAAAATATACACTGAATAACAAAAGCGGGTTGTTCTCTCTGTTATTCTCTAATAATTACTCCGTATATAAAGCAAATTATGAAGGGGATACATATTTTAAGATTGATGTAAAAGATATTGCATATAATCTAAAAACTGAATACACTGGTGACCTTGACAGCACGTTGTTTGTGAAAGTATCTTCTGAAGTATCTGCTTGCGACCTGAACTATGATGTATATGCAAACGGGAACTACAGTTTATACGGTTATATCTCGCCCGATATAGATTATATCTTTAAAGATGTAAAATATAAATATAACGGTAGTGTAAACCTAAGCACAGACCTGTTCAATAAAGTTCTGCAATTAAATGCAGGTATCAGGTTTGACTATTTCAGCTTGATGAATTATTCATATGCTTATTCACCTCGCGTTGGTGTTATATTAAAGCTGAGCAGTAAGTTGTTTCTGAATGCATCATGGGGAATATATACACAAGCACCTGAGGTACTCTGGCTTATTTCGGATATTGATAACAGAAACTTGAAATATATTAAGTCAGACGGCTATGTGCTTGGTGCGGAATATTTTTTCTCAAAGACCATTAGATTGAATGCAGAATGTTATTATAAATGGTATAGGGATTATCCGATTAGTGTATATAACCCATATTATATCTTTATCAATAGCGGTGTAAGTATTTACCCTAATTTTCTGGATAAGGCAGTAAGCGCGGGCAAAGGTTATTATAAAGGCATTGATATTACACTTGAAAAAAGGAGTAATGGTGTTGGTCTGTACGGACAACTTGTTTTTTCAATTTCCAATTCACGATTCAAAACATTATATGGAAACGGGCAAAGAGGTGAATTTGATTTTGGAAAACAGTTTCTTGCAATGCTTGGTTACCGGCTCAATGCTAATTGGGCTTTTGGTGTAAGAGCTAAATATTCCGAGGGAAAACCCTGTACACCATACGTTTTTGATAATAATATTTACTGGGTGCCCGATAGAACAAAAATAAACACTGAAAGATTACCTTATTATCTCAGAATTGATGCACGCATTGACAGTTATTTCAAAATAGGACCGGTTCAGACATCATTGTATTTTGAAGTTGAAAATATTTTTGATAAAAAAAATGTATACGATGGATATTTTAGCAGATCGTATGGTGATTGGAGCTATTATTATCAATGGTCAATCCTGCCAATTATGGGGCTGAATATTAAACTGTGATATTATAGCAGTTCGGTTGCATTTCACTTGCTTATTTCAATCCCCATTTTTTAGTCCTAAATCTTTCAATTGACTAAATTGCCATTTTTGAGTATTTTTGAAATCCTCTATTTTTGGTAATTCTATAATTATTAAGAAAAAACACAATGGCAGCAACGAATTTAAGTGCTCAGAAAAGAACAGATATTTCAAATTCTGCGCTAAAAACAAACAGGAAAAAAGGAAATATCCCCGGAATTTTTTATTATAAAGGCAGTGAACCTATACCGGTTTATGTAAAAGATACTGCTTTAAACCCGTTTATTTATACATCTGAAGTATATGTTATAAGTCTTCAGCTTGATGGAGCAGAAGCTCATAATTGTATAATAAAGGATATTCAGTTTGACCCGGTATCAGATAAGGCGATACATTTTGATTTGCTTGGCATTTCGGAAAATGAAACGATAAAGCTGGATGTTCCTTTAGTATTAGTTGGTTCTCCGGTTGGTGTAAAAGAAGGCGGTATTGTTCAGCATTCACTGCATAAAGTCGAAGTTGAATGTCTCCCGCATAATATTCCTGCTCATATTGATATTCATATCGAGCATTTAAAGATCGGTGATGCTATTCATATTGGCGATATCGAACAAAAGAATTTCGAAATTCTTGACAACAAAGAAACCATAATTGTTGCAGTTGTTCCGCCGACAGTTGAGAAAACTGAAGTTCCCGGTGCCGAAGGTGCTGCTGCTCCTGCTGAAGGTGAAACTGCAGAACCTGAAGTCATTTCTAAAGGCAAGAAAGAAGAAGAAGAATAAAGAGTTCATTAAGTTCTTTAGGTTCTTTAAGTTTATTAGGTTCCTTAAGTGTTTTTTATCTTATGGGACCTTTAACATAAGCAGGATATATTTCCATCGAACTTAATAAACTTAACAAACTCAATAAACTTAACGAACCTAATGAAACTAATCGTTGGTTTAGGCAATCCCGGTACCAGGTACAGTAAGACAAGACACAATGTCGGGTTTCTTGCCATTGATAAGCTTGCTGAGTTCTTTAAAGTAAAATCATTCAAGTCCGAAAACAACTATATTTTTTCTGATACCGAATATAAAGAAGAAACAATAGTATTGATGAAGCCGCTAACGTATATGAATTTAAGCGGTACTGCACTGCAGGAGTTCTACGAAAAATATGAAGTTGAAAAAAAAGATATACTCGTAATATATGATGATGTAAACATTGATTTTGGTGTATTAAGGCTTCGTCCTTCAGGCAGTGACGGAGGGCAAAAAGGAATGCAATCGATAATATACCATTTACAGGATGAGAATATTGCCAGGTTAAGAATTGGAATAAAAAATAATGAAGAGCTTGAAAAATTTTTATCCGGTGATAAATATGACCTTGCAGGTTATGTCCTTTCTGATTTCACACCCGGTGAAATGAATAGCTTAGGTAAAATACTGGACACATCTGTAAATGCTGTTGTAAGTTATATAGAAAACGGGCTTACAGTTTCTATGAATAATTATAACAGGAACATTCTTGAAGACCCAAAACCTCTTTCTCCAACCACTGAGTGATTTCGGATTTGTGCTCATTAAGAAATTTTTCTTATATCCCTGTGGGATTATTTAGGCAATAGATTTCTGTACCAGGTGTACTAAATTTTTTTTGATTTTTGTTTAAAAAACGGGATTTATGTTGATAACCGTTAATGTTATATAATAAAAGTATACTTCGGAACATTTTATTCACTTACTTAATCTATTATTATTTTGTAACTTTACGTTTATTATCCAAAAAATAAGTTTTAATATAACTATATAATAAAGCATGAAAAAAAATCTATTATTAACCCTTTTTTTAATTTTTATGTCCCCGGCTTTGGCATTTGCCAGTGAAGCTGACCTTAAAATACCCGATCTTACAAGCTCACAAAACTCCCTCTTAATGAGCGGGCTTATTGTTTGTTTACTGGGGCTTCTGTTTGGTCTTTACCAGTATCTGAAAGTTAAAAGATTAAAAGCACATCAATCGATGCTTGATGTTGCCCAAACAATTTTCCAAACCTGCAAAACTTATCTTATACAGCAGGGAAAATTCTTATTTATTCTGTTCATCTTTATTGCTGCATGTATTGCTTTTTATTACGGTGTTCTGCAGCAAACTCCAATACAGGGAGTGCTTCTTATTCTTGGCTGGGCTGTTATCGGTATACTCGGCTCATACGGTGTCGCATGGTTCGGTATCAGGATGAACACACTTGCTAACAGCAGGATGGCTTTTGCTTCACTTGAAAGAAAGCCAATTAAGCTTTTAAGCATACCTCTTGATGCAGGTATGAGCATTGGTGTTATGCTTATCTGCGTTGAGCTTATTATGATGTTAATCATATTATTGTTTGTTCCGCGTGAATATGCCGGTGCAAGCTTTATCGGCTTTGCTGTCGGTGAATCACTTGGTGCAAGTGCTCTCAGAATTGCGGGTGGTATCTTCACTAAGATTGCTGATATCGGCTCTGACCTCATGAAAATTGTTTTTAATATTAAAGAAGATGACCCGCGTAACCCCGGCGTTATTGCTGATTGTACAGGCGATAATGCAGGTGACAGCGTTGGTCCTACTGCAGATGGATTTGAAACCTATGGCGTAACCGGTGTTGCTCTTATCAGCTTTATTGTTCTTGCAATCACTGATGTTGGGTTCCAGACTGAACTGCTTACATGGATTTTTGCTATGCGTATTTTGATGATTATAACTTCGATTGGTTCTTTCTATATTAACAAATTAATATCCAACGCAAGATTTAGCAAAAAAGATGAATTTGATTTTGAAGCTCCGTTAACTTCACTTGTCTGGATAACTTCAATTGTTTCAATGATAGTTACTTTTGCAATCAGCAATATTTTGATAGGTCACTTGCCGAATAATCTCTGGCTTATCCTTTCAATAATAATAAGCTGCGGTACTTTAGGTGCTGCGTTGATTCCCGAGTTCACAAAAATATTTACTTCGCCTAAATCAAAGCATGTTAACGAAATTGTAACAGCTTCAAGAGAGGGCGGTGCTTCACTTACAATATTATCAGGACTTGTAGCCGGTAACTTCAGTGCTTTCTGGCAGGGGCTGGTTTTCTTTGTACTGATGCTTATTGCTTATTTTGCTTCAGTGCAAATCCCGACAACTATGATACCTGCTTATGCTTCAATCTTTGCATTCGGTCTTGTTGCTTTCGGTATGCTTGGTATGGGACCTGTTACAATTGCTGTTGACAGCTATGGTCCTGTAACTGATAATGCACAATCTATTTATGAGCTTTCATTGATAGAAGAAAACAAAGCTGCAAAATCTGCTGAAATAGAAAGAGATTTTGGTTTCAAACCGGACTTCGAGAAAGCAAAATATTATCTTGAAGCTAACGACGGTGCAGGAAATACATTTAAAGCAACTGCAAAACCTGTATTGATTGGTACAGCAGTTGTCGGTGCCACCACAATGATATTTTCGCTTATACTTGTTATCAAAAATACACTTGGCATTGAACCCGAAGCAGTATTGAACTTATTAAATCCTTACACAATACTCGGTTTCATTTGCGGCGGCGCGGTTATATACTGGTTCACAGGTGCATCGATTCAGGCAGTTACAACCGGTGCTTACAGGGCTGTTGAGTATATTAAACAAAACATCGACCTTGACCCAAATGCCAGCTTAAGCGCTTCAATTGAAAAATCAAAAGAAGTTGTTAAGATATGTACCAAATATGCACAAACAGGAATGTTCAATATTTTTGTTGCAATATTCTCATTTGCATTGGCATTTGCATTCTTATCAGCACCTGCAAACGGCAATGAGCCGGTTTCATTCTTTGTCAGCTTCCTGATTTCAATAGCAGTGTTTGGTTTATACCAGGCAATATTTATGGCAAACGCAGGCGGTGCATGGGATAATGCTAAGAAGGTTGTTGAAGTTGACTTAAAGGAAAAAGGAACAGCTCTTCATGCAGCAACAGTTATCGGCGATACAGTTGGCGACCCGTACAAAGATACATCATCGGTTGCTTTGAACCCAATCATCAAGTTCACAACATTGTTCGGACTTCTTGCAATGGAAATAGCAATTTCAGCTGAATTTAGAAATACTGCTCCTTATGTAGGGTTAGTATTCTTTGTAGTTGCATTATACTTTGCATGGCGTTCATTCTATAAGATGAGAATTATAAAAACCGATATTCCCGCCCCGGTTCGCTCTGAGGTCAGGGAAGAAGTAGCTGCATAATATATCAATTATGTTTTTTACAGGGGTGCTGATGAAGCACCCTTTTTTTTGAACATCGGATTCATCAGATTCATCAGATTCATCAGATTCATCAGATTTATCAAATTTATCAGATTTATCAAATTTATCAGATTTATCAGATTTATCAGATTCATCAGATTCATCAGATTTATCAGATTCATCAGATTCATCAGATTCATCAGATTTATCAGTTAACTTTCAACCTGCAACCTGCAACCACTATTTCACTATTTGTTTATGGTGCAATTTTCGATGCATATTTTTTTCAGTAATCCAAAATCTAACTAAATCCGTGAGCAGCATTTTCAAACATAATTACGACATGCCTTAATTTATTTCGATATTATCAAAGAACGATTATTTATGCTTATATCGCTGTATAAGCATCATCAATATAATTTAATATAGTATTTATTCATTGTCAAGTTTTTGAATAAAATAGTTTAATCACGCTTCAAAAACATGTCAGAACCGGGATTTTTCGGATTTCAAGATTTAATGGGATTAGATTTCCCCCTTTCGAAGGGGGCTAGGGGGATGATTCTAAAATTGACACAGATGAATTTCAAGTATCACTTTAACTCTCCAACATCTGCGACAATTATTTGCTACCGGATTTTTCCCATAACGATAATGGTTAATGATATAGTGAAGTTTTTTTTTGATAAAAAAATGCCGATTCCGGCTCAAAATCGCAAATTATAAATCAAAAATCTCGCATCTCTGACGGCGTTATCTGCTTATACTGCAATGAGTTAACCCCTGTTTTCCAAAAACGATAACCCAACTTGATACCAACTTGACCCCAACTCCGGCACAACTTGAACCCAACTTGGCACTGTTTTGAACCCAACTCTGAATTTTTGTAGAGAAAATCCACATGCCTGCCCGTACAGGCGGGCGGCAAAAATGAGACACTTACGTAATTGTTTAGTTCAATAACCACAGCATTAAATGTGAGTATGATTTAAGTAACCAAAGCTTTTAAGGTGAGTGTGATTTAAGTACCCACGGCTTTTAAAGGTGAGTATGATGAAAGTAACCACGGTTTTAAACCGAGTGTGATTTAAGTAACCACGGTTTTAAGCCGTGGAGTGGAAACGGACCCACCATCCGGACTTTAGTCCAAATCTTACTTTTTTGTTTTGGGGGCAATGTCAGGTTGGTCTTTGTTAATATGCCGGATTCAGAATACAATTTTGGAGTAAAATAAATAAGTATAATATTTACTTTTCAACAAATAACCTAAAGGCAGGCCTGACACAACGGAGAAGAAGCCAAAACTTTCCAACTCACTTAATTTGTTGCTAAATTTATGTTTTCATAGTATATTATAGTCGTAAAAATCCACTAAATACTGTTCATAAAAATCCTTTTCAGCTATGGAGCTACCTGGAAAGGTAAAGCCGCATCTTCAATTCTACAAAGCGGCAAAAAATTTATTCATACTTAGAGTTTAATTCCTGCAACTCTTTTGCGGATTATGGAAAATTTTTTTTAAAATCAAATTATAAAAAGATTATGCCTTTATCATTCAGAAACTTAAATGGTACCACCAGACAACTTATGCTCGATGAACTAAATTATGATATAAAAAATGATAATTTGTATGTGAGTAACAGATTAAATTCAAAAGGAGTTGTCCAATATCCTAAACTATTAGAAAAGAGTTTTACAGAAGGAACAGAGTTTAGCCTAGCTACTGAATTAGATGAAAACGCATGTTTTGGTGCAACGTATCAAAGAAAAACTAAAAATGGATTCTCAACAGTGAAAATGCCATATGATGCGCCTTTTACTCTTGCAGAAGGAGAGTTTAATAGATTTTATATACGTGCACTATGTTTTCGCGCTTTAAACGAAAATTGTTATTTACGGATATACAGAGCAAAAGAAGTTTTAACGCCAAGACCTGAATCAACAGCGATTATTGGTGAGATAATAATGGATGTAAAAGAATTATTAAATGATATGAGAAATAATATTGGCACGACGACTTTACTAGGAGTTCCAGCGGGACCAAATTCTGGATTAAGTGTTGAGCTCTATAAAAAAGACTAAACCCATTTTCATATGGACAGAATTAAAGTAATTTCTTCTTTCATTGATTCCGTAGGTTATTCGGAAGAAAAGAAAATTTTAGAAATTAAAATTAAAAAGGGAAAAATATATCAATACTATTCTGTGCCAATTGAAAGATATATTGGATTACTGAATGCTTCGTCTAAAGGAAGGTATTTTGATAGATATATTAGAGATAGATATAGAACATCAAAAAAAGGATTTTAGAATGAAAAATAATAAAGTCAATTTATTAGCTCGTTTGTCCTTATTTTTATCATCATATATTCCTTTGTTTATTCTCATTATAATAAAGCAATGGTTATCAAATCCTTGGCATTTTGGTAAAGCTACTTTGTCTATGATGAGCCTTATCATTGCAGGTGTAATAGGTGTATTTATATTTATCACAAGAGTATCTAAACAGACAAAAGTTGATGGTATAGATATAGAAATCGTCGATGTGAAAAATAAAAATAGTGAATCAATAAGTTACATAAGCACATATATTATTCCTTTCCTGTTTGAGGACTTTAATAATGTATTCGTGTTTATTGCAGTAATAATTCTTCTTGGAGTAATATGTATGATATATATTCACTCTGACCTACTATTAATAAATCCAATTCTTAATATTTTCTATTCAATTTATGACTTAACATTTTATGACTCACATAAACAAGGTAGGAAATTAAAAAACGGTATTATTATTGCCAATTTAAAATATCTTGAAGAGGGTGATTCATTACGTGTTACCCCATTAGGTAATAAAATGTATTTAGGAATTTATTTACAAAATAAATAAAAATAACATGCATCTAAATTTGAAGAATAAAAATGCCGTTGTTGACTTTACTTCAAAGATTGAAGAATGTCAGTATAGAAATGTAAAATTGTATATGGTATTACGGGATGTTAATAAAACTATAGAAGGTAAAACGATCTCATATCAGTTATTAAAAATTGCTTTAAATGAAGAATTACAGGCGTATTTTAAAACAACAATTTCACAACAATTAAATAATTTTAGCCAGGATGGAAGTATTGAGATTCAAGAATACAATCCTATCACCGATGATATAAAAAGAATATATACTTATAAATCGAGGGAAATATCTTCTTTTTCCAATGGTATATTAGATAAATTTGAAGATGGTGTAAACATCCCTGAAGTTCAATCCTTGGACGAAATTAAAAACAAGTTGTGGGCATATTGTATTTCTATAAATTTTAGTAAAAACGACAATATATTATGTTTTAAAAAAATTTCTTCATCAAAAGTTTATACGGATGAATTAAGTTTTAAAGAAAAGATGTTATGTTGGTTTGATAAAAATAGTAGCAGATTGGAAAAGATAGATAAAGAAATCATAAATTTTGACAGAAATATTGATTTTGTCTTTTATAACGGAATTTATTATATATTCCAAAAATCTTTATTTGAAAGCACTGTAGGTATTGAAGATGAAATTTTAGAGATAGCTGATCAAGTAGTTGAAGAATTAGAAAACTCTAAATTATTTGATGGATTAGATTTATTGAAAGAAAAACTTAATACAAATTCAAATTTGAGAAAAAGAATTGCTGCAATAACAAAAACAAGCGATTATAAACAACTTGACAAAACCAGAATAAAGAAAATGAAGGAAGTATGTGATAATTTACATTTAAATTTGAAATTTAATAAAGGAAAAATTGTAATCGAAGATTATAACGATGTTGATTTAGTAGTAAAATTATTAAATAGATACTATGTTGCCTGCATGCAAACTTCAACGCCTTATGGCGCATATGCAAAAGATGAAATAAAAATCGCTTAGAAAATTATTATATTCTTTAATTGTATTAAGCTATGAGAATAAACAAGGAAACATTACAAGGATATATATTAGAAGAAATTTTAGCCTATCTCATTAAGAATGCAGGTTATCGATTATTAACAGATCCATGTCAAGATCCTTACGAACTAGATAGAAAAGGAAATGGATTAGTGGTAAAGGGAAGAGGTAGCATTCATCAAGCTGATGTACTTGGACAGTTAGAGTGGATTCCAACTTTTGTATTTCCAATTCGACTTTTCATTGAAGCTAAATTTAGGCAAGAAAAAACTGGTATTCAGGCAATAAGAAATGCTATAGGTGTATTGTATGATATAAATCAAAATTTTATAAAGCCTAAGGATAAAGATATTTTCAGACAAAGATATAGCTACAACTATGCAATATTTTCAACATCTGGCTTCACAGTTAATGCAATAGACCTTGCGTTGGCTCATAATATTTCACTTGTTGATTTAAGTTCTACAGAATATGATGAATTAAAGCAATCTATTTCCACGGCATCAGAAAGTATTGTAAACTTAAATAACAACATTCTTACTGATGTTGACGAAGATAACAATGAACTTAATATTAATAGATCTATTTATGTTAAACAAATAAGAGATTATATCAGGAGTGCCTTAGATACTGATTCTTTTATCAGAAATGCTATCATAAATATTAATCCCACAATTGATACGAATTCTAAAACTATCCTAGATTCCATGGTAATTATTGCGCAACAATATCAAGAGTTATTTATCGCAATGGCTAATGGACCTTTCATGCTTTTACTTAAAGCAAATAATATTCAAAGTTTTAAAAATTATGCAAATAATTATCCTTATCATCATGTTGTTATAACTTGGAATTCTGAAAGTAATAATGGTCAAGAATGGACTATAAGACCATATAATGAACCAAATGCTTATAAACTTTCTTTTAAATTACCTGATAAATTAGCAAAATGGATATTTGATAAAGAAGGTAAGCCACTTTCAAGAGCATTAAATATTAAAGAAAATTTTTTTTCTAGCATTACGATTTATAGAAGAGAAAATGGAAGAGATTTATTATATAGATTAGAATATAACCCTGAAACAACACAAGAGTTTATTAAAAGATTCTAACATTAATTTTGATTTTTATATCGGAATGAATCCGCCTATTCTGGTTATCTTAACAGTTAATTAAATCAACTTAATAATTAAGTCAACAGGCCTTTCTTTCTTATGTTAATATTACTGGGTTTACCTTCGTGCCTAAGTGTCTTTGTGGCAATAAGAAATTGTATATTTGTTTTTAAAATTATAAAATTAAACTTTATTAATTACTTGCACCATTATCCATTGGTGCTTTTTTATTGCTCTTCAATCAATTATTTTTATCTATGGAGAATATTATTTTTCGAAAATATTCAGCTTCAGATAAATACCATGTTTTGAGAATTTTTGATTTAAACTCACCCCAATATTTTGGATTAAATGAAAGAGAGCCTTTTAGTGAATACTTAGACAATCTTCCCGGTGAGTATTATGTAATTGAATTTGCCGGCTCAATTATCGGCTGCGGCGGGATTACTGAGAAAGCAAATTCAAATGAAGTACATTTATCATGGGGTATGCTTCACCCGGAATATCATAAAAAAGGGATAGGGAAGAAGTTCGCAGAATTCAGGATTGATAAAATTAAACAAAATTTTCCCGGCAGTATTTGCGTTGTGGAAACTACGCAGAAAACTTTTAAGTTTTTTGAAAAGTTAGGATTTAAACTGACACATACTCAAAGTAACCATTTTGCTGAAGGTTTAGACCTGTACAGAATGGAAATGAGTTTTTAAATTTTGTAATAAATAAAACAAGTATGCAGGAAAATTTTTCCGAAATTACTAAAATAATAGACACAGTCAACTCCATTTTCTTCACTGCAGACCGGAGAAATTGGGAGTCATGTCTCTCTCTTTTTATCGATGAACCGGAAATTGATTATTCATCCTTCAGCGGAAATCCCTCTGCAAAAATGAAAGCATCTGAGCTGATTAACACATGGAAAAACTTTCTGCCCGGCTTTGATTCCACTTTGCATTATATAACCAATCACAAGGTTATAATGAACGGGAATAATGCATCGTGTTATTCTTATCTCACAGCACTGCATGTTATTAAGAATGCAGAAGGCGGCGAGTCGTGGACATTATACGGCACATATTACCATGAGCTTGTAAAAACAGAATCCGGATGGAAGATTAGCAAGATGCAATTGAACTTTATTCATCATGAAGGAAATATGAATTTGCCAAAGCTTGCTGCGGAAAGAATGAAAGCATAGATTACATTTATTTGTCATTCCCGCGAAGGCGGGAATCCACTCACTGGTATAGACACAGAAGAACTCTAAGCATTGAAAATTTTGATTGACATGAAAGAACCAAAAGCAGTATCATTAAGCTTGAATGATTGTCCGTATCATCGGGGCATGGATTCCCGCCTTCGCGGGAATGACAGGTAGTTCAGGATTATTCGTATCATCTATGGGATTGCTTCGCTAACAATTTATTTAAATATTTAGTAATATTGTAACTCAACATTTTTAAACATAATCTTACTTAAATCAACGGCTCGCAATTATGATATTTGATATTATCAATCAAATGCCCAAAATAGAGCTTCATCTTCACCTCGAAGGTGCTATACCTTATGAAGCACTGTGGGAGCTTGTGAAAAAATACGACGGTACAAATCAAGTTAAAAGTATAGATGAACTTAAACAGAAATTCCAATACACCGATTTCCCGCACTTCATCGAGACATGGGTTTGGAAGAACAGGTTCTTATGCGAATATGAGGATTTCACTTTCATAGCCGGTAAGGTTGCTGAAGACCTGGTATCACAAAATATAATTTATGCCGAAGCGTTTTATAGTCCCCCTGATTTCTTTTATAAAAAACTTGATACAAGAAAAATAACCGAAGCAATAACAAAAGGATTAAAGCCGTATGAGGACAGGATTAAAATTAACCTTGTTGCAGATATGGTAAGAGATTTTGGTGCCGAAAGAGCAATGAAAACACTGTATGAAATTAATGAAGTAAAAGATATGGGTGTTATTGGAATAGGTATTGGCGGCTCGGAACATCAGTTCCCGCCGGAAATATTTAAAGATGTTTATGATAAGGCACGCAAACTTGGATTTAAAACATCAGCACATGCAGGAGAAGCGGCAGGACCGGCAAGTATCTGGGGTGCTTTGATGGAATTAAAAGCAGATAGAATCGGGCACGGAACAAGAGCATTTGAAGATGAAAAGCTGGTTGAATATTTGATTGAAAATAATATCCCCGTTGAGCTTTGCCCTATATCTAATGTGAGAACAGGTGTTGTGGAAAGTTTTGAGAAACATCCGCTGAAACAATATTACGACAGGGGAATGGTTGTTTTCCTTAATACCGATGACCCGAAGATGTTTAATAATACACTGGCAGAAGAATATTTATACTTTATTGAAAAGATGGGATACACAATTGAAGATGTAAAGGTATTGTTGAATAATGCAATAAACTCATCATGGTGCAGTGAAGAAGAGAAAATGCAATTAAGAATGAAGATTAGAGAGTGATGTTACGCAAAGAATGAAAATCCCGAAGGGATGATATTATTAGCTTTTAAAGAATATCAATAGTTAATCTCAGTCATTAATAATGTCATCCCTTCGGGATTCTGTTTCCGGGTGAAAATTCATTCTACCATAATATCATCCCTTCGGGATTTCTTCTTTTTGCGTAAGGTGTATTAGAGTTTGAGAGTTGAGCATTAACACTGTTAGTGCACTCAATACACTCCATACACTCCACACACTTTATACACTCAAATAAAAAAAGCCCTGCTTAATGAGTAATGCAAGGGCTTTATTTGGAGGTGAGGTAAAATCTTCTCAGACCTATTAAATCAATCATAAATTACAATAATTCTCAGTCATATATTTTCAGGTAACTAAAAAGTAAACTCATACCCGATTTTGAAATATCTGCGTGTATTTTGCAGCTTCGGACCCTCAAGATTTATCACAAAATATGCATTGCTGCCGGCAAAGAATTCGTATTGCAATAATGTATTCCACAACGCAAGGTCATTATATGTATCCTTCTGGAAAAAAGACCTCAGGTAAAGCTTATCCATTATTTTGTAATCAAGTTTTGCCCTGTAAATTGTCTGCTTTACATCGAACAATTCCTGGTAAGTATACGATAAATTCAGACTAAGCCGGTTTGTAATACTAAGGTCAAGCGTTGCATACGGATTTTTCAAAAAAGTACCGAAGTATTTACCCGTGTAATATCCAAGGTATAGTGCATGTGAGCCGTACAAAATCTTTAAATTGTTATCCATCAAAATATTTGTATGTTTTTTATCTATCAGCTCACCTGTGTTTTGATCACGGTTGTTGGGTCGGTTATATTCAATAAAATGGTTTAAGCTCAGCCATCCGTTAACCTTATAATATACACTTGCATTAACTCCTTCTGAATAGGCAAATCCTGATGTAAGGTCTTTTGAACTGCTGTAGCCTGCATTAACATTTATATCACTGAATGTCGTGGTATTTCTTCTGAAATTATACCCGCCTGAAACGAATACACTGTGATAATTATTACCGAAATCGGTAAAAGCTGTGGATACATTGAAGTCTTTATCATACCTGGTATATGATATGTCGCAATACGGTCCGCCTGTATTATCAAATTCATAATACAGGTAAGCCGAGTATGCGTTTCCTGCAATACCGTTCCTGTAGCTTCTGATATACTGAGGCAAAAATCTGAACCTTGAGGGCAGGTTTATTTTTCCGTCAACGCTGAACACTTTCTCTTCAACATCAGTGACTTTATTTTTCATGTAAAGGAACGTGGCACCGGCATTAAATCCCGGGAAAACAAAAGTCGGTCTTGCCGCAAAATAACTTTTTGATTGCTCTATTGAATCTACCCTGTTATATTTTGGCTCGTTCACATAAATAACCCCTGCCTTTAGCTTATCGCTTCTGAACGTATAATTTACACCGTAGTCTATGCTATCGATTGCCCTCGTATAAAAAACATTAATGTTTGACCTGTAAATATCAAGGTCTTTACTGAAGAACGGTCTTTTCTCCTGCAGGAAAATAGGACGGTTGTAGAATGAAAACCTGAATGGGTCAGCCTCAAGAGTTGACTGGTCTGTAAATACAGTTCCTTTTAATTTATGCTTTTCATAGCCAAGATACAGGTCGCCTCCAATAGCACCTCTGTATTTAAAATCATTAAATTTTGTGCCGACAACAAATGGTGATATGCTCACATCAAGGGCAAGCTTTTCTTTGAATGGCTTAACCAGGTCAAGCTTATAAGTGCTCTTTAAACTAAGCAATTCCATGTTCGGGTCATTGGAATACCAATAACTGGTTCCATCGGGCTTATAAGCAAATAACTGAAGCTCTACTCCGATTTGTTTTGTGTTCTTATTCTGCATCTTTTCAACCGGTATCTTCACTTCTGTTTCAATGAAACCGGGTTTGCCGTTCTTTGCTTCGGAGTGTATGGTTGATTTGCATTCCCATACCCAATCCCATTCACTGGATTGATTTCTTTCATTAAAAATAATTGCATCACGCTGGTTGTTGAGGAAGCTGAATGAAAAGAAATACCCGTTCTGTCCCTTGTTTTCCATATCAAGCAGAATGAAAAACTCGTTTTCCTCTTCAGTGCTTCTGTCACGCACCAATGATTTGGATATTACATTACCTTTTGGCCAGTATTTAAACGCCATATATAAAGCATCGTTTGTTTGCTTAATATATACAATGGTGCTGTCATAATAATTCTCTGTAGTCTTGGGGATAGTAACATAAAATCTGTCTAAAACTTTTGCATCTCTCCATTCAGAGTGTTCAATTTTTCCATCAATTCTTGGTACGGCTGTTTCATCGTAGCTTGTTTGAGAGAGAAGAATCTCAGGAATGATAAAAATAAGGGCAGTAAGATAAAGTGTTACAATTTTCTGCATAAGTCCAAATATTTATTTGATTATTTATTTTCACTATTTTAAGAGATTCCAAATCTACCCTGATTTTTTTCACCAGCTGTACCTCTTAACTATATTCCTTCTTTCTTCATTCCCATATTCTCTCTTTCATACTTTCACTCGTATCCTCTTTCCCAAATTCTCCTGTACTCTCTTTCCCAAATTCTCCTGTACTCTCTTTCCCAAATTCTCCGGTACTCTCTTTCCCAAATTCTCCGGTACTCTCTTTCCCAAATTCTCCGGTACTCTCTTTCCCAAATT
>RPQH01000044.1 GCA_003820375.1 Ignavibacteriota bacterium | reverse complement strand
TCCTTTGCCGGACTATCTTGCTAACATAATATCACCCCTTCGGGGTTTTATCTTTGCAAGATAATTTTTTCTACCATAATGTCATCCCTTCGGGATTCTTTCCTTTGCCGGACTATCTTGCTACCATAATGTCACCCCTTCGGGGTTTTATCTTTGCAAGATAATTTTTTCTACCATAATGTCATCCCTTCGGGATTAATTTCACGTTTCACATTTCACGTTTCACATTTCACGTTTCACATTTCACGTTTCACGTTTCACATTTCACGTTTGACGTTTCACATTTCACAATCCCTAAAACGATGTTCCCAATGTAAATGTGTGGCTGTTGCCAAGTGAAAATTTATAAGGAACAAATGCATAGTCCAGCGAAAATCCTTTGTATTTTAAACCAATTCCTGTTGTAAGTCCTTTATCCTCAAAACCTGTCTGGTAACCTGCACGTACGAACAGGAAATCTTTATATTGGAACTCTGCCCCTGCATTAGCATGAAACTTACCGCCGTCTAAAACCTTAAACCCGTCTACAGCAACCACTACACCGGTTTCAGATATGCTTTTTATACTGATGAAATACGCTCCGCCAAATCTGACTGCTGTAGGTAATTTTGTTGCTTCTGTTCTAAGTTCATTCATTGAACCCCAATTAGATAATGAAGCACCAATGGAAAAATTATTTTTAACATCGTTATATAATCCGCCAATATCCATCGCATAGCCTGAAGCATTATCAATGTAAATTTTCTCGTAAATAAATTTACCCGTTACACCAAAAGTTAACTTTTCATTTACTTTATAAGCAGCTGAAAGTCCAAGTGCAAAATCCTGTGCGGTAAATTTATCCAGCGGCTCACCTGTTATTTCCCTTACTTCAATTTCATCTATTGATGTATTATTCAGGCTTAAGCCAAATGCAAATTTTTCCATGCTCACTTTAGCTGAAAGAAATTCTGTCCTGATACCCAGTATCTGCTCATTATGCATAAATAAAGCATTCACTTTCGGTCCCTGAAACATTGCAGCAGGATTATAATGTGTTGATGATGCATCGGTTGTATTGGAAACAACAGCTTCACCAAGCGATATTGCCCGTGAAGTTACTCCAAGCTTCAAAAACGATAATCCAGTATTGCCAGCACCGTCATTTTGTGCATAGGAAAAATTTAATGCTAAAATTAATAATGTTAATGTTAAAAAACTTTTTTTCATATTATAATAATGTTAATCTGCTTCTATTTACTTTATTTTGAAAACTGCCGTTAAAGTCTGGAATGGTTTATTTGAATATGCTTCCATTACAAAGGAATAATTTAATCCTATTACATAATTCTTGACTTCCTTTTGATACCCTATACCAAACATTACATTAGAATTACCAAATTTATCTGAACTTGTCAAGTCAAACCTGTCAAATCCCGCACGGAATGAAATATCCTTCATCGGAGTTATTTCATATCCCATTCTTAATATCTGTGATTTTTTATTGCTTACTTCGTAATCGGCTGAAACTAATCCTAAATTGTTCGGCAGTAAATATGATACTCCCAATGTATGAAGTCTTGGGAATTTATCTAAAGTTGTATTTCCGTACTGGCCATACAGGTCATTTGTCTTCCACTCATATTTTGAATTGATATCTTTCACTGTCAAAGCTAAGTTTAACCGGTCTGAAGCTTTGAATAATACTCCTCCATCGAAACCCAATGAAGTAGCAGTTACACCCTCAAATAATCTGGACCAGTAGAACTTAAATGCAACACCGATAGAAACCCTTGGAGATACTTGTATAGCAGGAGCAAATGTGAACTGGTTTTCGGAAGTATAATATTCTTCAGTTTGAAATCCGTCGGGGTCCCTGCCGTCTATATTTGTAACTCCCGAATTTATAACGGAAAATGTAATTCCTGCTCCGCCTTCATCCGGCTGGTTTGGCAGCTTGAAATTTTTAGTGTAGCTGAGAAAATTTAAGCCCCTGTCAAACGAAAGAAACGAGTAACCCACATTTATCAAATGCTCATTCTGGAATGATGACAATGCCGGGTTATAATAGCCAACCACATCACCCGATGTTACAGATGACATTGCATTTCCCATTGAAATTCCTCTTGCCCCAAAGCCCATTCTTGTAAACACACCTGCAAAGCCTGCTAACTGGGAATAAAGAGGAGTAATTGAAAACAGTATTACAAAAATGAATGTATATTTTGATATTCTAACCATGCTTACAATTATTTTTTATCCTTTAAAAAAATTAAATCTACTAATTTTTTGTAAAAATCTTCAAATTCCTTCTGCTTGATAGAAACACTTAATCTTGGATATAAATCTTGATTATTAACCACATATTTCAACCCCTCTTCTATTTGATAAGCAACCGTCGGACTATCTTCAAAGACTGCATCTTTTTTCAAAGCTTCTTCATATATAATCTTTAACTTATCATTATCATAATTTTTACAAATATGGAAAAAATCAATGTAATCTTTTACTTCAGTCCTGCTAACCAGTACACATAATTTATTTGAAGAAATATTTTCCATGTTGTCTATCCTGATAAAACTTTCTTCATTAAAATAGTATTTTTCTCTTTTATTTTTATTTGATACATAATCAATAACAAAATCAACTTTTGTATCATCAATAATTAATGATAAATAATGTTTTGTACTGTTTATTTTCTTAATTCTTTCATTTAAATTTCTAGTCAGTAAGAAATCCAGTTTAGATAAATCTATTTCATTAACTGTAAAAAGGTCAAGATCATCTGATACTCTATGATGCAGATAAAACACAGATAATGCTGTACCTCCTGTAAGAAAGAAATTTTCTCTAATCTCATTAAAACCGGATAACAATAAAAGAACATCCCTTTGATTTTCAGTTGCAAAACAAGTATTATCTACTTTAATTTCCATATACCTTAGTTAGTCTTTCCCATTTTTTTCTTGTGTATGGTTTGAGTTTCAACTCATCTAATGATTCTTTTATTCTGTTAACCTCAAAGTATTTTAAAGTATCGATTGCTCTGCCATATTCCAGAAAACGGTATAAAATCCAATTATATACGTCTTTTTTAGCGTACTTAATAGTATTAACTAAATTCTCTTCATCCGTATATTGCGGATAATCCCAGAAAACAGCTTTCAAATAATTCATTACTGTAAAACTAATATTTTTCCCCAAAACGTCATATCATTATCAACTTCGATTCTGTAGAAATATACTCCGTTTGCTACCTGCATTCCGTCATCACGCTTGCCGTCCCATGCTGTCCAAACTACTTCGGGTGTTGTTCTTTGAGCATTTTGAATTAACACTCTCACAGGATTCATTGCAAAATCAAATATTCTTATTGTAACGCTTGCAGATGTTTTTCCTGTTTTATAAAATATCCTCGTAACTTCATCATCAGGTGAAAATGGATTTGGTGCGGCATATGATTCCTGTGTTGAGCTAATTGGTTTATAAGCACGGAATATCTTCCATTTTTCTGTCCATGGATTGCCCAGATCTCTTGTTCTTGCAAGCCCGTCTCCGCTGCCTACCCAGATTGAATCTCCTTTTGAATCAACTGCGTAAAATGAATTTGACCTGATATAATCTCTGATATCTTCATCATAGATAACGTTTGGCTTTGCCCAGTTAAAGTTTAACGGTACAAAATTACTTCTCCATATACCGTTATCATCGGCGGCATAAACAACAGAATCTTTAAACCCTACGCCATGTGAGAAAGCCGAATCGGTTACTTCTTTACCCCATGATGTACCGCTGTTGGTTGTATAGCTGAAACCATTAATCTGATTTCCGGTGCCTCCGCCGACATTTGTAGCACCCCAAACAATTGAGTGCCCTGCATAACGCTGAACATTTAAACCAACCACAAAATTACCCGATATCCTGTTGCCAGAATTTGCAGTTGTATTTTTTTTCCAGCTTACACCCCAGTCGGTTGACCTGTTTATGCCAAGTGCAGTACCTACATAAATTGTTGAGTCATTTTCTGCTGTGATGGAAAAACATTTATGATTATCGTTTACAACGGGGTCATATGCAAAGCTGCTTGAACCTGTATAATTACCGCCGGGATAGATGCTGTCAATACTATTGTCATCGGGCGGCAATATGACTCTTGTAAATGTTGCTCCGTAATCGGTTGATTTCCTTAATGCACCTGCCCATGATGTTATCCAGATAACAATTGAATCGGATGTTGTATTTTTTCTTGTTATTAATACATCGTACGATAAATTTCTGATGTCTGTTAAAACTTTTAATGCAGGGATAACATTGCTTCCGTATATTAAAGAATCAAATCTTCCCGTTCCGCTTTCCATAGGCTGAGGATAAGCATGCCAAGTTGTACCAAAATCCGATGATACTTTAATGCCTGTACCTGCAGGCTCGGTCTCGCCGTTTACATCTCTTGATTCCGCTGTGGCAACTACAACAAAATTTTTATAAACTGCTATACCCGATACATCATAATCACCAAACGGCTCTAATCCGTGATAGTTCTGAAATGATACACCGTTATTTGTAGTTCTTGATACTCCCTTACCTGTGCCAAACCAGATTGTATCACCTGCTACTAAAATATCTGATATAAAGTTTGATATAATAGAAGGCGTCGGTTCGGGAACTGCCGTTAACCTCTTGCCGTAAATATTATTAACAGCATCAAGCTGTGAAAGCTGCTTGTCAGTAAATTTCCGGGCATCAAGCTTATATTCTTTTGGCATAACCTGTGAGTAAGCTGTGCCTACGAATAATATTATATATAAGATTAAAACTTTTTTCATATTACTGATAAACATTAATTAAATGTATTAAAGTATCGCTAAGGTTTTCTGCGTTATCTCTTGCATTGAATTTCCATATGTATGTTCCTAAAGACGCATTGAAAGGAATATAAATCCGTAAAGAGTATTTTCCGTCTTTTGCTGTTGTATCGCACCGGCTTGATTCATTAACTATTCCATCATCATACATAATAAACGGATTACTTATGCTTGGATTACCATTAGGTAAAAA
The DNA here is from genome assembly GCA_003820375.1 of Ignavibacteriota bacterium. GTDB lineage: Bacteria > Bacteroidota > Ignavibacteria > Tepidaquicellales > OLB5 > RPQH01. The sequence goes on along the minus strand of RPQH01000044.1, from coordinate 31,231 downwards.
AGAATTAAAAAACGAACCATCAATTGGTAAATCGCAATTACCATCAGGGTCTTCAACGTGGACCTGTATAAACACCGGTCTTGTTGAATCACCGGTTGAACCGCTTGGTCTTTGGAGTGAATCCGGAGCTATCAAGCTCAATATCACCGGTTTTTGATTATTGCTGTTGATTACACTAAAATCCTGTGTATTTAAACCGCTTTGCAATGATGAAGTAGTTACAGCAATAAACTCAGTTCTGTATGAGCCAACAATCCTGCATTCCATATTAAATGAGAAATTACACGTATATTTCCCATCCCCTGCGGCAGTATCAGGTGCAACACCGTCATCCTTCAATTCAAAAACGCCAATTTGAGTATTTTCCGGGTTTTTAATTGTAGCCGTAACGCTTTGAACAGGATCAACCGAGCTGACCTGTGCCCATGCAATTCCGTTAATATTGGAAGTATCATAAACCTGCGGAGTAACCAATACACCGAGAATTTTTGGAAAATTTAGAACAGGGTCTATTATTGAGGGGTCATCTTTTTCACAAGAAGCCAATAAAACCCCCAGTAATATTAATACTAATAAATATTTTATGTTACGCAATTTGTGTTTTTTTTATTTAAAGAAGAAATAAAATATGTAGATTTATTCCGATAGGCGAAATTAGAATGTTAATGAATGATTATCAAGTTATATTTTTTACGATTGTAATATATAAAACAAATAATTATAAAAAAAGCAAAATTTAGCCGCCTTTAGGAAAATTTTTTCTAAGCAAGTTTCCTTATTTCTCTTTCAAAACCTTACCAAATGGTCCAAAGGATCTAAGGAAAATTTGGTAAGGAGTAGTAAAATATTTCAAAAGATTTTTATTCCCGGAAAATCAACCCTTGTTTTACAATGCCTGCTGAGCTTCTAACCCACAATTGCTAATTGTTCATTGCTAATTGTTCATTGCTAATTGCTTTATCGCTGATTTTAACTATTTAAATTACAGAAAAATAAATATATATTAAAACACTGCTTTAACTGCCATAATTACTGATACACAAGCAGTAAGAGTTTTGTTATTGAATAATTAAATTTTTACTAGCCATGAAAAAAAGTTTATACTTCTTTATATTTGCAATTTTACTTTCATCATTAATAAATATTTCTTTTTCACAATCCGGTTGGTTCTGGCAAAATCCTTTACCGCAAGGAAATGAGCTTACATGTGTTAAGTATTTACCCGGTGAAATTATATATGCCGGAAGTAAATATGGGCTTTTAATGAAATCTACCAACGGAGGAATAAACTGGTCATTTTTGAACATACCTAATGTTACAAGAATAAACAGTATGTCGTTTATCAATGCAAGTACAGGTTGGATATTAACAAATGAAGCATCGCCAAAAGGAATTTATTATACTTCAAATGGCGGATTAACCTGGTTCGCACGACCCACGGGTGATACTTTATATACAGGATATGCAATGTCATTTATTAATTCGTCCATTGGCTTTGTTATTGGTAGTGAAAAAATCTACAAGACTACAAATGGTGGTTTAAATTGGTATAACAGCTACTCTAATTTTGATGAAAGCTTTTCCGGCATATATTGTATCAATGAACAGGTAATATACATAAGCAGCGCAAATGGATATTTTGCAGGGAAAGTATTTAAATCCACAGATGGAGGTCAATCATGGCAATCAACAACTTTTGGATATTGTGTTGATGATATTTATTTCTTAAACTCACAAACAGGATTTATTCTAACTTCAAATTGTATTGTAAGGACAACAAATAGCGGGAATAATTGGAGCACTATTTATTCTGGACCTTCTTACACATATTTTCGTAGGTTTATATCATCAGGTAGCCAGGATATATTTGCATGCGGTAATTCTCCGGATGCAGAAGGATTTATGACAGGTTGTATAGCGAAGTCCACAAACTCAGGTGCAAATTGGAGCTTGACCGGTTTTGGATTTATCGGCTCATATACTTCAATATCATTTGAGGATAATTTACACGGAGTTGCTGTAGGGAGTTTCGGAGCTATGTATAAAACCAATGATAATGGCTTAACATGGAATAAAATATATTATGGTTATAACAGGGAATTGTGCAGCATAACCTTTGCAAATGAAAATACAGGGTGTGCTTCAGGTTATTCAGGTAAAATATTCAGAACAACTAACGGGGGAAATTACTGGGACACTTCAATTACATTAAATGCTGCAAATTTAAAAACAATCAAGTTTGCAGGAGAATCTACGGTTTATGCAGCCGGTGACGACAGTGTTCATGGATTGCTTTACAAGAGTACAAACAATGGAGCAAACTGGAATTTAATTTCAAGTGGTGTTTACACCCCTTTTACTTCAATGTGTTGGATAAATGAAAATTCGGGTTATATTTCCTGCAGTGATGGTAATGTAATCAAAACAACTAATGGGGGCAGCAATTTCTCAGCCCTTCCAACAGGATTATCGAATATTAATTCAATATCATTCGTAGATAATAATACAGGGTACTGTATAAAAAATGCAGGTCATGCAGTTAAGACAACCAATGGAGGAAATAACTGGATTGCAATAAATAATGTAACAGGAAGTCTTGTTTATTTTATAAATGCATCAACCGGCTTTGTAAAATATAGTGATTGGACAAACGACATTATTTATAAAACAATCAATGGAGGCGGGACGTGGAGTTCCACATCGGCTTATACCGGTATTAATGATATTAAATTCTTTAATGAATCCACCGGTTATTACACTTGTAATGGTGGTATATTTTGCAAAACAACTAACGGCGGAATTAATTGGATTCGGAAGATTTTGAATACAAATAATGATATTAATAGTTTAGCAATTATTAACGGGAATGTTTTATATTTAGCAGGTTTCGGTGGTACAATTATGAAAACAACTACAGGAGGTGAGCCAATTGGAGTAAAAAATATTACAACATCCATTCCTGTAAAATCTTACTTGTATCAGAATTATCCCAACCCATTTAATCCGGCAACAAAGATAAAGTTCTCTATACCGCAGCAGAAATCCCCCCTTGAGGGGGGTATGGGGGGTGATTTTGTGCAATTGAAGATTTATGATGTACTCGGTAAAGAAATTGCAGTACTTGTAAATGAGTCACTCTCCCCCGGCATTTATGAAGTAGAATGGAATGCAAATGATTATCCAAGCGGTGTGTATTTTTATAGATTGATTGGAGATGGGTTTACACAAACTAATAGAATGATATTGGTGAAATAATATGAAAGCAATTTTCTTAATCATTTATTTTCTTTGTTCCTGCAATCTATTTCTTTCGCAGGATAACTTTGAATTATATAAAAAAGCTGCTGAATATATAAAAACCGATACTGAATTTTTAAAAGAGATGTCATCAGTAATAAATGATACAAACATTTGTGTTTCAACAGAAATTATTTCTTTTGAAAAAAGAGTATTTTTAAAGGAAATATTGGGAGACTCAATATATAATATGACCGATAGTAAGGAAATAAATAATATGCTGGATTCAATGGAATTCACTTACGAAAAACATTACAATAAAGATTTTATAAAATTAAATAATGATACAAATAATTGCAGGCATTTGATTTTTTTCTCTGATGTATATGATAATCAATTCACTGCCGAAGTGGTAAGTAATTTATCTATGGAATACTCAAGCTCATCTCTGGCAAATCGTTATGGCACTAATTTTGCATCGTATTTTTTCCGGTTTGATGAAAGAAATAACGTAGAAAAGGTATTTAAGAAAATTGGTTCTTTCTGATAATCAAAATTTTTAAAATGCAGTGTCAGGTCGATCTTGGAAATATATGTTATATCTTAAGCAAAAGAGTATTTTAGTAAACATGGATAATCCTTTCTTCCAACAAATGACCTGACATATTGGGTTGAGGTGAAGGAAATTTATATTTTTAACGAGTTAATAAAAGAAATTTCTGAATTGTGATAACAAGAATTAAGATATGATTCACTTAGAAAATGAAAAAGGTGATTTCCTTAGAATGGAAGTATTAGGGTATGAATTTCCTGATACATCAGGTTTTAACATAGATATGTACTACGATGCTAATTGGCTTAATTTGTTCATTGAAGCAAAAATAAATGATTTACACTGGGTAAGAACTTCTCCGTGTATTATGACACATGAAATTATATGGACAATAGATTGGCTAAGAGCAATAGAAAGAGGAGAAGAACCTGATTCAGGACCTGTGTATTTGGAATTAAATCTATCCTTAGAAATGATGGGTAAAAAAAATGGAAAGATAACCCTTAGATTCGAATTTAGTGTGGAATTTAATCCACTACCCAATGAAGAAGATTTATTTTTTGAAGCCGATTTTACGAAAGAAAAATTAAATGAATTAATTAAGTCTTATGAGGAATCATTAATTAAATTTCCTGTGAGGAAATAAGTTTTTAGTTTAAAAGATAATGAACATTTTCGCTAAAATGCAATGTCAGGTCGATCTTGGGAATATATATTATCTCTAAAGCGAAAGAGTATTATGGTAAACATGGATAATCCCCTCTTTCCGACAAATGACCTGACACATTTCTCCCGGGTTGGAGAATCTTTCATAAATCAAGCAATGTGTGTCAAGCCTGCCTTTAGGTCATTTGGGTTGAGTAAAGTTGATTCTCACTGATGATGTTACATAATACCGCGATAGATTATGCATATCTACAAAACAGACATGACACGGCCCCCATGTGATTAGAATTACAGAGTGATTCCCTGTATTAGAAAAATTGTTCAATCATCGAAACTCCGTAGGTGTTGCCCCATTGGTTCTTAATCGTAACATAAATTAGTATAAACCGGGTAATCAACAATTGGCAACTACTCTGTAGTTGTATCTGTATTTGTGGATTTTCTAATATGGGGAATCACTGCGTGATAGCATAAGCAAGTGTAATCATTCATAACAAAAAATGCCCTGACACTGCCCTCTCAAAATGATGCTCATTACTCAACTAACCAATCCGGTTATTGTCTCATTATTGCCGCATGTGGATATATTCCACAAAATGACATGAGTTGGTCTGTTTTCAGGGTGGATTCGGGTTGTTTATTGGCAGACTTTGGGTTGTTTTCTGTACATAGCCGGCTAAAAATTCATCGAAATCCTCTTAACTCATTGCAATATAAGGAGATAACTCCGTCAAACGTGAGACGTGAAACGTGAAAAGTTGGCGATTATGAGCCGGAATCGCCATATTTTCTTCAAAATAAATCTTCACTATTCCGTTAACCGGTATAGCTATAAGAAATTATAATATTGAAGATTTTGTCGCTGTTGTTGGAGAGTTGAGGTGATACTTGAAGGATTTTCCGGTGCATTTCAGGACACACCCCGTCCTCCGATATCCGCTAACGCTCCATCGGAGTCCACCCCTCTCGAGAGGGGAATCTTTTGATTTTTAAGCTCTAAATACCTCTCTCCTCCCAGGAGAGAGGAAAGGGGTGAGGTTTTTTCACCAAAAACTTGACAATTAGTGAACACTATATTAAATTATACTGATGGAGCTTATATCAATATATAAGCATAAATAACCGTTCTTTGATAATATCTAAATTAATTACAGTATGTCGTAATATTGCTTGAAATTTCTGCTAACGGATTTGGTTAGATTTTGGAAGGATGAAAAAAATATGTATTGAAAAATACCCTATCGAGTGTATAGAGTGTGTAGAGGGTGTAGAGGGTGTAGAGTGTGTAGAGAGAAAATGCAATCTGAAGAATCTGATGAATCTGATGAATCTGATGAATTTGATGAATCTGAAGAATCTGATGAATCTGACGAATCTGATGAATCTGAAGAATCTGATGAATCTGATGAATCTGACGAATCTGATAAATTGTTCTCATTCAAGTTGACTTTATAAGTACGCAAGAAATTGTTATTTTCAGAAATATTCGCTTAAAATTCAATAATAATGGTTAATAATTTCTGTACCTTCTTTTTAAATACTGTTAATAAATACGGAACCCGTAATGCTCTATACTGGCGTGAATCCAAACAATCCGGGAAAGACAGCTATAATTATGAAAGCTTATCAGGCAATAAGCTGAAAGAGCTTGTTTATCATGCGGCAAAAGCTTTGAAAAAACTTAACCTGAATCCAAATGATAAAGCGGCAATTATTTCTGAAACGCGGTTTGAATGGGTAGTATCTGATTTTGCCTGCATTTTTAACAGGGTTATTACCGTACCGATATATCCGACAATGACTGCAAGCCAGATGAAATTTATACTTGAGCACTCGGCAGCGAAGGTCTGTTTTGCTTCCACAAAGTATATCGTTGAAAAAATTAAATCGGTATTTCATGAACTGCCTGAGCTTAAATATATTATATCATTCAACAAGCCTGAGAATGAACCGGAATATGTTTTGTTTTTCGAAGACCTGATATATCAATCGATTCTTCAGGATAAAAATAGCTACAGCGATGCAGATGCTGATAACCTGATTGATAACTGCAGAAATAATATTAATGAGAATGATATACTGACCATCATATATACATCCGGAACGATGGGTAACCCTAAAGGAGTCTCTCTTACACATAAAAACATTCTTACTAATATCGAATCGGCTAAAAAAGCTTTTCCAATGCTGAGCGAAAAAGACAAGTTCCTTTCATTTCTGCCGCTGGCTCACAGCTATGAACGCACAGCGGGATATTACCTTGCACTATCGCTCGGAGCGGAAATTTATTATGCACAGAATATCGATACACTGCAAACACAATTCCTGGAAGTTAAGCCGACAATCATAATTGCTGTTCCCCTTTTGTACAGCAGGATATACTCGCGGCTGATGAAGAGTGTTCAGGCAATGCCGAAAAGAAAACAGGTGCTGGTTAAAGCCGCTTTTAAAATTGCACGTAAGATGAGGAATAATAAGTCCGGTTTTTTATGGCAGATTGCAGACAGGCTTGTATTTGGTACTATAAGAGAGAGGACGGGCGGCGAGATGAGATTTTCTATTTCAGGCGGCTCTGCTTTGAATAAAGATATTGCCGAGTTCTTTGAAGGCATTGGCCTGCCTATGTATGAAGGGTATGGCATGACTGAAGCAGCTCCTGTAATTTCATGCAACAGACCTGGGAAAAATAAAATCGGAACAGTCGGGTTACCGCTTGATGGTGTTGAAGTAAAGATTGCTGATGACGGGGAAATCCTTGTGAAGGGTGATAATGTTATGCCCGGGTATTTCAATAATGAAAAGGATACCAATGAAACAGTAATAAACGGGTGGCTTCATACAGGTGATATGGGTGAAAAAGATGCAGATGGCTTCCTGAAAATTACAGGCAGGAAAAAAAGCTTGATAAAAACAGAAGGCGGAAAATATATATCACTCGCGCATATTGAAGAGACACTTGAGAACAGTAAATACATAGAACAGGTAATTACATTTGCCGGAGATGATAAGCCGTTTGTAAGTGCATTGATAGTGCCGGATTTCGAAGAGCTTAAATCATACTCATCTATTAACAATATTACCAGCGACAATAATATTGAACTTATAGAAAACCCATTGATTAAGAAGTTATTCGAGAATGAGATAGCAGCCTTCCAGCAGCACCATGCAAAGTATGAGAGGGTGAGGAAGTTCACACTGCTCCCCTACCAATTCACAATCGAAAGCGGCGAGCTAACTCCGTCACTCAAGCTTAAACGGAAAGTGATTGAGGATAAATTCAGAGAAGTGATTTATGGGATGTACAGGAAGGGTTCTTAGAGTTCTTAGAGTTTGTAGAGTTATGAGTTTGGGAGTTAAAGAGCTTCATCATAACCTGAAACTTGCAGCTTGTAACCTGCAACCTGAAACTTGCAACCTGAAACCCTTTAAACTTTTCAACCTTTTTACTATATTTGCAAATGCTTAATAACTATATACCCATTCTTATACTAATGCTGTTTGCAATAGCATTCGCAATAGTATGTGTGTTTTTATCAAAGTTTATAGGTCCGAAGAATCCAAATCCCGTAAAGCTATCAACCTATGAGAGCGGTATGGAGCCGGTCGGAACCGCCAGGCAGCGCTTTTCAGTTAAATATTACATGGCAGCCATGCTGTTCATTCTGTTTGATATAGAAATTGTGTTTCTGTATCCGTGGGCTGTTGCATATAGAAAATTTATACCGAACACTGTATATTATGCGTTAATTGAAATGTCCGTATTTATTGCAATACTGTTAGTCGGTTATATTTATATGATACGTAAGGGCGCATTAAACTGGGATTAAAAAACTAAAACAGGAAATTATTAATATGTCTGATTTATATTCATCTGTACAAAATGAAGGATTTTTTACGACTAAACTTCAGGATGTTATTAACTGGTCCAGGAAGAACTCCGTGTGGCCGATGCCAATGGGTATTTCATGCTGTGCTATCGAGATGATGGCATTTGCCAGCTCACGTTTCGATGTATCAAGATTCGGTTCTGAAGTATTCCGTTTTTCACCGCGTCAATCTGACCTTATGATTGTTGCAGGAACAGTTACATATAAGATGGCATGGGTTGTTAGAAAAATTTGGGACCAGATGCCTGACCCTAAGTGGTGTATGGCTATGGGCGCATGTACATCTTCAGGCGGTATGTACAGAAGCTATTCTGTGGTTCAGGGTATTGACCTGTTCATCCCGGTTGATGTGTATGTTGCCGGATGTCCTCCGAGACCCGATGCATTGCTCCAGGGATTAATACAGATTCAGGAAAAGATAAACACAGAGCAGCCTTCACTTATAAAATAAGTTTTTGAGAATTAACAAACTCAAAAAGCGGACTTGTTATTATGAGTCCGCATTTTTATTGGATAGTATTCATGTTGCGTCACTATATCCCTTTTTGCTGTCATCAGTTAATGAGGAACGTGCAGTTAATGAATTTTGAAATCTTAATAAATTCTACCGTTTCAGGAACGAAAAATTAGACCTGAATATTATTAAAAACATAATACATTAAGAAAGGATTGAAATTGCTTTTAATAAGACCGGCTGAAATAAAAGACCTGGATGAAATAACCGAAATTTATAATGATGCTGTAATAAATACAACAGCTACTTTTGATACAGAAGAACGAACAAGAGAAACAGCTGAAAAGTGGTTTTATGAGCATAATGAAAAATACCAGGTAATTGTTTCCGAAATCCATGGTGTAATAAGCGGCTGGGCTTCGCTCAGTAAATGGTCTGACAGGCCTGCATATGATAATACTACAGAATGTTCCATTTATGTAAGGAAGGAATTCCGGCGCCAGGGAATAGGCAGAAAACTTCTGTACCAGTTAATACGGAATGCCGAATATTGCGGTATTCACACAATCATTGCAAGGATATCCGAAGGAAATGAGACCAGTATTAAAATGCATAAAGAATTTGGTTTTGATGAAATCGGTATTATGAAAGAAGCAGGTATAAAATTCGGGAAGTATATAGACGTAACGATTATGCAAAAGATGATTGAAAAATCCAAACCTATAGAATCAAAAGATTTGCTTTTATAAAACTAAACAAACTTAAAAAACACTTCGCTTTTATTCTTCTGGATTCATTGATTCAGCATAATCAACTGTATTCCGCAGGTCTGTTATCATCAGGGTAATAATTTTAAGGTCCTCTATTTCCGCTTTTTTCGCTGAAATTCTAACAGGTATTAACTGATTTCTTTTGCCTTCAAGTCTTATAACAGCCCTGTCCGTAAAATAAAGAGAATTGTTTATCATTTTCTTATATGTCTTAATATCTTTTTCGTAAATGAACTTTGTAAAGTTCGAAAGGAAAATATTATTAAGCGGAATTTCAAGAAGGCGTGAAAAAGCATTGTTGGTAAATAAAATTACTTCGTCATAGCTAAGAGTTACTGCAGCTTCGCTCATTCTCTCATAAAATACACAATATGAAATATCAGCATTATGAAAAGTATTAACTTTTAACCCTTTATCTGTTTCAGTAACTACAGCATCCACCTCACCGTTTTTAATAGCTTGTACTATATCTTCTGCAATCTTGAGGCGTTCAAGTAATTCTTCCTGTGTACCTGGCATTTTAAATTTATCTTTTTTCTTTGTAGATACCTTCATATTAGAACCTTTCTATTAACAACATTTAAGAATTAAGAAAGTCTATAAATATTTTTTATATCTCATTGCTTTTAACAAGTCCGAAGATTGTATTTACAATATCTTCTGCAAATTTTAATCTTTCTTCTTCTGCCTTTTTTAAAAACTCCCTGTTTTGTCTTTTTTTGCCTTTTTTCCTAACAGTATTTTCCAAAACATCAATATCATTTTTTATATTGAGAATGTTTAATACCTTCTCAATATTAGAAAGGTCACCCACTAGCTTGGTTACCGGCAGCGGGTATTTTCTCACAAGTGTCGGAGCAGCTACTATTTGATCTATTATGGTATAAACCGGATTTTTCTGCAAGTCAACTATCTTAATCTTATACTTTCCTTTTAAGTATTTTTTACAAATAAACTTTAAATTCAGTATTGCCCTTTCAGCGTTGGGAGTCTCCCCGCTTATAAAAAGATTAAAGGAATACTTTTCATCTTTCTTTTTACTTTTAGTTTTTACCTCATTAGTGCTTTTTTTGTTCATCTTAGTCCGGACTCCTTTGAATTCATTTATTTATAAAACCCATTCCTGCTTTTCATTTGTAAACCGACTAAAACTTTTTCAACATTAGAAAGATCACCGATAATCCTCCTTATTGGCTGAGGAAGCTTACGCACAAGCGTTGGTAAAGCTACTATCTCATCACCTTTTGCAAGCTGCGGCTTGGCTAACAAATCTATAACCTTTATTTTGTACTGTCCCTTTAAATGCTCATCACAAAATTTCTTTAAATTTGAAAAAGCCGCCAAAGACCTGGGTGTTTGACCTGCAACATAAAGCTTTAATTCCCACTTTTCCTTTTTAATTTCACTCTTTTTTATTGAGTTCCCATTTTTAGAATTTTTTAATGCAGCTTTTTTCTTTTTGCTGTTATCCAAAACTATCCCCCCTTTCTTTTTGATTCACTGCCATTGGCTCCTACTTTTCTGCTTTCAGCAATTTGTTCTCTTTCTTTTTTTCTTCTTTGAAGTTTATCTTTATTTAGTTTAATTTTTCTTATAACTTCATCTTCCATAGATTCATATTCTGCTTTCAGCTCTTCTACCCTAACTTCAAGAACTCTTTTATGACGCTGAAGGTTCTTGGTTAAATTATCAATCTCAAGTTGTGATTCAATAAACTTTTCTTCATCCATCTTTTCCTGAACAATTCTGGAGGAACCCGTAAGAACTCCTGCAGAACCAAGATAAACTTCACGCAGTATAATACCGTTATCAGTAAGCAAAAATTCCCTGACCTGGTTTGAATGTCTCATACCTCTTGATTTCAGGATATAAATCCCTCTGTTCCTTTCCCCGTTCTGCTCTATATCCTTTAAGAGCAGCCATGTATCTATTAACGAAGATATACCTACGTCAGTTTCTTCAAGAGACGACCCGCCTGATGTTAAGCTTGTAAATACTGCTGTAATTCCATTGTTCTTTATATAATCAACTAACCTCATAACCATTGCCTTTACATCCATAAAAGTACCAACAGAAAGAAAAGTCGTAAGCGGGTCTATTATAATTAATCCCGGTTTAAATTCAACAATCATTTTGTAAATTATCGCCAGATGCATCTCGATACCATAATGGGTAGCTCTTGAGTTATAAAATTTCAGAAGACCTTTACTTTCCCATTGTTTAAGGTCAAGCCCAATTGAACCCATATTCCTGATAATTTGTGCTTTGGATTCTTCAAAAGAAACGTATATGCATTTTTCGTTATTTGAACAGAAAACAATTGCAGCACTAGCCGCAAGACTTGTTTTACCTGTACCTGCCGTACCTGAAATTAAAACACTGCTTCCCCTGAAATACCCTTTACCGCCAAGCATGTCATCAAGTTTTTTAACGCCTGTAGAAACCCTTTCATTTGAAACCTTATGTTCCATTTCAACCGATGTAATAGGCATCACGGTAAATCCTGCATCATCTATTAAAAACGGGTATTCATTTGTACCATGCTTTGAGCCTCTGTATTTCAGGACTCTTAATCTTCTGGTTGATATTTGTTCCGATACACGATGGTCTAAAACAATAACACAATCAGATACATATTCTTCAAGTCCGTGTCTTGTTAAAGTATTAACACCTTTTTCGGCAGTAATTATTGCGGTCATACCCCTGTCTTTAAGCCATCTGAAAAGCCGGCGCAGTTCAGCTCTTATAATAAAATCATTGGGAAGAGCCGAAAATAGGGCTTCAAGTGTATCAAGTACAATTCGTTTAGCACCTATTGACCTGATAGCATAATCGATTCTGATAAATAAAGCTTCAAGGTCATACTCTCCTGTTTCTTCAATTTCACTTCTGTCTATACTGATAAAATCAACAATTAGCTTTTTGGATTTAATCAAATGTTCCAGTTCAAATCCCAGTGACGCGGCATTTTCAGTAAGTTCCTTTGCATTTTCCTCAAAAGCAATAAACACCCCGGGCTCATTAAATTGTGTAACCCCTCTGACAAGGAATTCCATAGCAAATAAAGTTTTACCACACCCTGCAGCTCCGCTTACCAATGTTGGACGTCCTTGCGGAAGTCCACCAAGTGTTATTTCATCAAAACCATTTATTCCTGTTGATGATTTTTTTAAGGTTGGTAGTTTTACTTTTTTTATTCTTGTTGAATTTTTATTCATAGTTTGAATTATTATATATGATATTAATTATTTTAATATATAAATAATTATAAATCAATTATAAAAAACCGGTGTAAATAATTTGTACTAAGATAATATATTTGAAATTACTTATTGTACGTATTATTACTTATAAGCAGGTGAAAGTATATACTTTATAAAATAATATATATACAGGCACTGTTTTTTAGAACCGGCATTACAGATAGTAATGCCGGGGGAGACTAAAAAGTTATTGTCGTTTATTTATTACCGTTAACTGCTGATGAGAGCTGGCTTCCGGCTTTGAACTTTGCAACTTTTCTTGCTTTTATCTGCAATGCTTCGCCTGTTTTGGGGTTTCTGCCGGTTCTTGCACTTCTTTTGGAAACCGTAAATGTACCGAATCCGACTAATGATAATCTTCCACCCTTTTTTAAGGTCTTTGTTACTGCACCGATAAATGAATCTAATGCTGCCTTTGCTTGTACCTTTGTTGTTTTGGCATCCGATGCCATCTGGGCAATAAGTTCTTCTCTTGTCATGTAATTATTCCTATTTTTTTAAGTTTATTGAATTGCCGAAAATAATAAAAGAAAGTAAATAAAGGAAGTGTAAAATAAACACCAATTTAAAGTTCTTAGAGTTTAGAGAGTTTAGAGAGTTTAAGGCGTGTCAGGTTTTATTTTGATAAATTGGAATTAACTTAGAGTATCTGATATATTTGCCGGAGAAAGAAAGAACTTAAATTTCCAAATATTGACCTGACAACTGCCTGAAGCTGGCATGCAAGCGTCAACTTAAGCTGATGCATGATTATGTGAATCCGGGAACGTAGAATAAATTATATTTTTTCCCAAATTGAGGAAATCTAAGATTATTCAAATTTCCAATCTAATCCCAAAACTCTAAGAACTCTCTGAACTCTCTGAACTCTCTGAACTCTCCGAACTCTAAAAACTCTCTGAACTCTCCGAACTCTCCAACTCTAAGAACTCTTCTTCTTTATAGTAAATGATGCAATTATTGATACTGCTGCTATAACAACAAAATATATTTTATAATCTCCCGGCATTGCTTTATCTCCGGCAAGTATCAGTATTGGTGCTATGAATGCAATTAATATAAGCGGAATTGAAGTGAACAATAAAATAGTGAATAAAGTATTTTTCGTTTGCTGGTTTTCGGTTTCTTTCATCTTTTTTGGCAATACACGGTACAAAATATTTAGTATCAATATTATTGAAAGCCATACAAGTAAATAAATTAAATACATATTACTTTATATTTTGCTGTTGCAGATGTTTGGGAATATATATTTTTTCTATTAGTTCAAAAATAAACTCTACAATAATTGCAAGCAATGCCGCGGGAATTGCTCCTCTTAAAATTAGCTCAGTGTTATTTAACGCCAAACCTGTAACAATAAACTCACCTAATCCCCCTGCCCCGATAAAAGCAGCAAGTGTAGCTGTTCCTACATTTATTACTGCCGCTGTTCTTATCCCTGTAAATATAGCCGGCAATGCAAGCTGAAACTCTACATATTTCAGCTTCTGCCATTTATTTAACCCGATACCTGAAGCAACTTTTTTTAATATCGGGTCAACTGCAAATAAACCCGATGCTGTATTCCGCAATATAGGAAGCAGGCCGTACAGGAATAATGCAGCAATTGCAGGCACAACACCAATTCCAAATAAAGGTATCATTAATGCAAGCAATGCAATTGATGGAATGGTCTGCAAAAGTCCGGCAATATACAAAACCGGACGTGATACAGCGGAATAGAAATAGACAACTATTCCAAGGGGAACAGCAATTAATATTGCCAGTACTAGTGCTATAAAAGTCAGTTTTAGATGCTCTAATGTTTTAAGTAATATCTCATCCATTACACCTTGCTGTACCGTTATACTTTCCTGCGAAATAAGGTTTTTCTTTTTTATGAATTCCGAAGCAGCATCACCAAAAGTTTTCTTTTCATATAAAACTTTTGAGTTCATTTCCTGCATTTCCTGTTCATTTATTTTGCCTGTCAGTGCAGATAAAATATTTTTAGCCTTTGCATCCAATGATTCTTTATAAAATGAAACTGCTAAATATTTCGGGAAGAAATCTTTATCATCATCCAGTACAACCAAATTATATTTGGGTATTTCGCCGTCAGTTGAGTAAGCATCAGTTAATTGTATCTTCCCTTCTACTAATGCATTATAGGCAAGCCCATGCTCTATGCCTACCGGCTTTTGAGTTAATCCATAAGTTTGAGCAAGATTTTGCCAGCCGTCTTTGCGTTTGAGAAATTCATAGCTCAAAGCCATTATAATTTCAGGATGACCTTTCAGGTCCGATATATTGATAATATTGTATTTACCGGATGTTTGTTTAGTTACGGTAAGTGCATATGTATTATTAAATCCATACGGCCGTGATATTTCAAGCTTGAATTGTTTTTTCAGTTCATTATTTAATTCTTCATGGTTAAGCTTAATATTTGATTTCAAAATTTCTTCGGATAAAGTACCTGTGTACTCAGGATAAATATCAATTGCTCCGTTCTTCAATGCTTCAAAGCAAATGAGAGTTCCGCCAAGGTTAAATACTCTGTCAACTTTGTAGCCGTTGTTTTCAAGCATCTGGGAAATTATTTCACTTAATATATATCCTTCATTAAAATGTTTAGCTCCAACTCTGATGGTTTGAGAAGAAAGAGTTAAATTAATCAAACATAAAAAGAGAAATATTTTGCAAATATTATTTATCATTTATAAATTAATTGCTGCTTTAAATACAAACTTTATGTTTCAATTTTCTTTTTCATATTAATCCCCGATTTTTGTCCTCACCACCTCTTGTGAAACGGATGGGGTGAGGGCATGAACTGAGATTGCTTCACAAAATTTTCCGGATATTCAATAAACCATTTTCACAAACTCACAAACCTTTTCACAAATTCATTTGCAGGATTATTTAATATATCCCCCTTTGTTCCGTATTGCTGAAGCTCACCTCTTTCGAGCATAACAATTCTGTCACCCAGCCTTATTGCTTCACGCATATCATGTGTAACTACAATAATCGTCCTTGGTCCAATTTGCTGAAGCTTTAATATTTTTTCATGAATTTCATTTTTAACATCGGGGTCAAGAGCGCCAAAAGCTTCATCAAGCAAAAATATTCCCGGATTTAAAAGTATTGCACGGCAAATGCCAACCCGCTGCTGTTCGCCGCCTGATAGCTGGTAAGGATATTTAGTCTTAAACTCTTTAGGTAGCTCAACCATATCCATTAATTGCTCTATTCGCTTTTCAATCTCATCTTTACTCTTACCTGCAATCTTTCCCGGAAGGGCAATATTTTCATAAGCTGTCATATGCGGAAAAAGACTTGTACCCTGAACCGAATATCCTATATTCAATCTTACATCAAGTATACGTGCATAATCCAGCTTCTTTCCAAAAACATACATATTCCCTTCAGAAGGCTTTACCAACCCGTTTATCATTTGCAGTAATGTTGATTTCCCGCTTCCGCTTTTACCAATGATAACTGTAATGAGATATTCTTCAATTTTTAAATTGAAATTTTTAATCACATTTATACCATCATAACGATGAGTTATATTTTCAAATATTACAGGATGCAAGATCTATAAGTTTGTTAAGTTTGTTAAGTTTGTTAAGTTTGTTAAGTTTGTTAAGTTTGTCGATTCTTAACTCCCGACTCTCTGACTCCGGACTCTTCGAACTCTCTATTTCTTTTCTGAAATTAAATTTATATTTTTCACGTTATAATATAACAAAACAAGTTTATAAATGGAAAATCAAAATAACTCTATTAATGTTAATGAAGTGGAAAGCTCTTTATCGGGACTTTCATCGAATGAAATGTTTAACCTTTTCAAAAGTGTGAGGAGGCAGACAATCGAGCTGTGCGAACCGCTTGCAATTGAAGATTATGTTGTCCAAACAGATACATTCATGAGCCCTCCACGCTGGCATTTGGGTCATGTTTCATGGTTCTATGAGCAATTATTAAAAAAATACTATAAAGATTTCAAGCCGCATAAGAGTGATTTTTCGTTTTATCTCAATTCTTATTATCAGTCTTTCGGCACGCCGTTTAATAAAGCAAAACGCGGAACAATTTCACGTCCTACGGTCAATGAAACAATCGATTATTGGAGATGGATAAATATGCAGGTCTCTGCATTCTT
The DNA here is from genome assembly GCA_003820375.1 of Ignavibacteriota bacterium. GTDB lineage: Bacteria > Bacteroidota > Ignavibacteria > Tepidaquicellales > OLB5 > RPQH01. The sequence goes on along the minus strand of RPQH01000044.1, from coordinate 14,248 downwards.
CAAAGATAATAAGCTTGATGATGAAGTGTATAAAATGTTCCTGCTGGCTTATAATCATGAATGGCAGCACCAGGAATTATTGGTCTATGATATTCAGCATCTGCTTCAGGATAAATATGACCCGAAAGTTATTAAATACCCTCCAAAGCATGTTGGTACTCCGCATAAAAAAGAAATGATAAAGATAAAAGGAGGAATTTTCGAATTGGGGTTCAACCCTGAAAAATGGAATGATTACTTTGCATATGATATCGAAATGCCTATGCATAAAGTTTATTTAAACGATTATGAAATAGATAATGCTCCTGTTACAAATGAAGATTTTCTGCAATTCATTAATGACGGAGGATACAAAAATTTCAAGTATTGGCTATCTGACGGATGGGAAACTGTGAATAAAAATAGATGGGAAGCACCTTTATATTGGGAAAAAGACGAAAATGGGAAATGGTTCAAAAGTGATTTTAAAGGAAAAAGATTTATTGAGGATTTTCCAGATGAACCGGTAATCAATATCAGTTATTATGAAGCAGATGCTTATGCAAGATGGGCAGGCAAGAGATTACCAACCGAAGCAGAGTGGGAAAAAGCTGCAAGCTGGGATGAAGATAAAAATGCTAAAAGGTTATACCCATGGGGAGATGACAATCCAAATGATGTGAACAGTAATTTACTTGAATCAAAAGTATGGGCTCCAACAAATGTGTTTGCATATGAAAAAGGTAAAAGCTATTTCGGCTGTCATGCAATGGTTGGTGATTGCTGGGAATGGACACAATCGGAGTATATGGCATACCCAGGTTTTAAATCAGGATTTGCCGAGTACAACGACAAATGGTTCGGTAATCAGAAAGTACTGCGCGGCGGTTCATTTGGTACTCCGCGGCTATCAACAAGAAATACTTACCGGAACTTCTTCAGACCGGAAGAAAGATGGCTGATTAACGGGTTTAGATGTGCGAAGTGAGTGTATAGAGTGCATAGAGTGCATAGAGTTTGTAAAGTTTGTAAAGTTTGTAAAGAGAGAATCCCGAAGGGATGACATAATGGTAGCAAAGATTATTAGATACGAGAGAGAATCCCGCCTGCCTGCTCTGGCAGGAAGGGATGACATAATAGTAGCAATGATTGCTGGATCAGTAAACTTTTTCTTAAGGTGATTTATAATTGCTCAATCACATCTTTGTAAACAGGCACAGGTTAAAATAATTTTTCTCATCTGTCCAGTATTTGGAGTAATGAAGATTAGAATATGCGGCAATTTCAGCTATCATTTCAGGAGTAAACTTGTGCGAATTTTCCGTGTGTATCTTCTCCCTTTTTTTGAATTTAATGACCTCTCTTATTCCATTAATTGAAACGCATTGGTCTGTCTTTGATACTAAATGCATTTCTATCCTTTTTTTCTCAGTATTAAAAAATGACAAATGCTCAAAATTATCCAAATTAAAATTTCCATCCAGCTCTTTGTTAATTCTATTTAGCAAGTTCAAATTAAATGCTGCTGTTATACCTTCTTTATCGTTATACGCTGCATTTAAGACATTAATATCTTTCACCATATCAAATCCAACAAGTAAGCTGTCACCATAATTCATTTTTGTACTGATATAGCGGATGAACTGCTCTGCATGGAAGAGATCAAAATTACCAATACTTGAGCCAAGGAAAATAATAAGCTTTGGTTCATTGAATAAATGGGAAACACACTCAATTCCTTCTTCATATTCTGCAATTATCCCTGATATTTGTAATCCTTTAATTTTTGAAACTAGCTGTTTGGAACTTGATATCATAATATCGGAAACATCGATTGGCACGTAATGGAGATTCCTTGAATTTTCTTTTAATGCATCAATAATATATCTTGTTTTAACGGAGCTTCCGCTTCCAAGCTCAACAAGCAAGTGTTTATTATGATTGTATTTTGCAATGTCTATTGAATATTTTTTTAAAATTGATGCTTCCGTTCTTGTAACATAATATTCCTCTGTTTCACATATCTTTTCAAAGAGAAGTGAACCTTCATTATCATAAAAATACTTAGGCAGCAAATATTTATTCTCTGCAGTTAGTCCTTTTTTAACATCCTCTGCAAATGTACTTTTTACTTCTTTATTATCGAGATAATAAACCGAAAAGCTGTTATTTACATCAACTTTTTTATTGTATGGTTTTAATGCTGTATTTATCAATGTAGAAATTTTAAATTATAGATTTTAAAGATTATAGCTGAGGAAAAATGCTCAGGTTAATATTATAATCCCTTGTTTTTTCTTATAGTTCCAATGAATTATTAAGTTTTAAGGAAGGAAAAGGTAAGTCATACAGTTTTTACTGTAGTATTAACTGCTTTAAATTTTAAGCGGTGCAATTCGATTAAAACACTGCTTACCAAAATTGCAATCATTGCACCGATCAATACATCAGAAAACCAGTGCTGATTGTGGTAAATTCTGCTTATGCAAGTAATAACAGCAAGTGCATAATAAAATATTTTCAGATATATATTATTGGTTTTAGAAGCAAGCACCATAGATAGGCAAAACGCTACATTGGCATGTCCTGATGACAGAGAGAAATATGAATTATCCGTTAAATCCAATCCGGAGAAAAATAAATCACCCTGGTTTGTATATGGCCGTGCCCTTCCGAAAAAAGATTTAAATATCAATGTTATCAATCCGGCAAAAATATATGTTTCACCAATCAAAAAACCTGTATCACGCATTTTAACTTTTTTGAAAACAAAGCCGGCAATATATAATGCAAGAAATAAATAAAGTGTAGGAGCACCGCTGCCATACCACCTGCCGAAAGTAAAAATGTTATCCCAAAAAGCACTTGAAATGCTGGTTATCAATGCATGGGTTGGTTCATCCAAATAAAATGCAGAAATTATTAAAAAAATGGAAATAATTGATAACTGCCATTTTTGCACAATCATATTAAACGAATTCGGGTAGACCCATTTTAAATCAAACCATAATTGCTTAAGGTCTATAGATAATATGCGTTTTTCTCTTTTGGTTGTCAAATTTATCTACTAATTAAGCATATAAGATATTTAATAAAATTTTTAGAAAAAATACCAGTATGAGTTCTTAGAGGTTAGAGAGTGTATAGAGTGTATAGAGTGTATGGAATGTGCTGCATTGCAGGATTACTGCTATAATGATTAACAATTGCAGTTAGACCAGGGTTACTTATATGGATACGATTGATTGGAAATTAGAGATTACATTTTATAAACAACCCCAGATTAAAATTACCGGATTACCCCTTACAAACCTACTCTCCAAACTCTCAGAACTCTCTAAACTCTATAAACTCTCTCTCGGAATGTTTATAAGTTTACAATGGTTTATCTATAGTTATTTTTATAAATGCATTAATCAGGAGGTAAAAATGAGAAAGTTATTTAATCACCGTTTAATAAGTATATTAACCGGTGTAATTATTATGGCAAATTTTGCCATTATCGGCTGCCAGAAAGATAATAAAACTACTGATATGAGACGGGATACAACTGCTGTTACCAATCCTGATAGGACAAGAACAGATACTGTAAGTGATAAAACCAATATGGGAAAAGATACAGGAATGATCAAGGGTGGTATGACGCTCACATGTTCTTTAATGGGAACAAAAGAAAGTAAAGTATCCGGTACACTTACTTTTACAATGGATGGAAAAAAGGTAAGGGTAACAGGTACTTTAGCGGGTTTGACACCGGGTGAACATGGAATTCACATTCATGAAAAAGGTGATTGCAGTGCACCTGATTTTACATCTGCAGGTGAACACTTTAATCCTAATAAAGGAGCCCATGGAGATATGGATAAAAAAGAAAGCCATATGGGTGACATGGGAAATATTAAAGCCGATAAAGACGGTAAAGCTGAAATAAATGAAACAACTGAGTATGTAGATTTGAACCAAATAGTAGGAAAATCAGTTATAGTTCATGCAAACGAAGATGACCTGAAATCGCAGCCGGCAGGTAATTCGGGACCAAGGATTGCTTGCGGTGTGATACAAAGGTCGAAATAAATTAGTTAGTATTCGAGACAAAGCAAATACCCGCCTAAGTAAGTAGACGGGTATTTTTTATTCTGTTAAGCTATTTTATACCTGTTAAAACAATATTTATTTCAAAAGCTTGCTTCTCACCAAAGCCCAGATTGCCAGTGACATCCCATTAAATATTTCATTTGAAATCACTTTTTCTTCCACTTCCTGCAAGCTTAATTTTACCACTTCAAACTCTTCGGAATCATCCTGTGGAAATTCAACTGATTCTCTTAAATTGCGGGCTATAAATACGTGACAGAATTCCGTTGTTACACCGATGTAAGGATTGAATGAACCGGCATATTCCAGCTCAGCGTCATACTTAATTTCTTCAATCAGTTCCTTCCGAGCTATTTCTTTTGGGTCTTGTCCTTCTTTTATACCGCCGCCGGGAAATTCTAAACTTACACGGTCAGTTAAATACCTGAATTGCTTTAACATCAAAACATGTTCTTCATCTATGAGTGGAACGATAAATGTTGAACCTCCGGTGTGAACATAATGGTACTCACCTTTTTTACCGTTGGGCATTATGTAATTATCTATCCAATAGCTCCACCAGTTATTTTCAAATTTTTTTTCGGAGGAAATAGTGTTCTTTTTACCGTTCATGACAATATGGTGATGGTTTTTTAGTGTGTAAATTTTTCAAGCAGTAGATTTAATTCAAATTGAATTTTTTCTTTTCATCTTCAGAATCATCTTTCTTCCTGCTGTAATCTTTATATGAAGTATAATATATTCCGCCAAGATAAGCTAAAAACAATATTACTCCGATTACACAAAATATTATTAATGCTGTATCCATGTTATGTTTTAATTAATTTTTCTGTTTCGTTAAATAAATCCTTCATTTCAGAAAACAATAAATCAACTTCTTATTTTTATAATGACAAGTATATCATAATCAGAATAATCTTTGAAATTTCCATTATTCCTAAGAATCTACTGATATCAGGCATAGTTTATATTATAATTTTGTTACCTAATATTTTACATAAAATTTAACATTAATTTTCTAATTATTATACTCAAATAATTAAAATCATATCATCCAAATTATTGACACATCCACTAAATAAATCTATCATAATGTCATCCTTCAGGATCTTTATCAAGCGATTCTCCCCACCCCTCCCAGGAGTCCTGATGTCCATTGTGTTCCTTCGGGATGCAAGCAAGAGGCCGGAGGCGAAATTTTATCAACTTTTCGGCTTTAAAATCTATGAACTTTACCAACTATCGAAACTCCTTGAACTCTTGCTTAATTTCTTTACGTCGTTATAGCTTTCCTTCATTAATTCCTTTAACACTTTCACATCCACATCTTCAAGCTTATTTATGTAAAGACATGATTTCCCTGTTTTATATTTCCCGAGCTTTTTCATTAAAACGGTTTTTTCCTCATACCCGGGCATCATATATATTACTAATTGTGCCTTACGCGGTGCAAACCCTATCATAAAGCAATCACCCTCGTGTCCGCTTTTATATTTGTAATGATAATTACCAAAGCCAATCATTGTTGATCCCCACATTACAGGTTCTTTTTTAGTTATCTTTTTCATCATATCAATAATTTTATAACTGTCATCCCTTTTTTTTTCATCAACAGATTTTAAGAATTTATCAATGCTGACTTTTGTTGGTTTTGTTTTTAATTCTGCCATGTTTATTTATAAAATAAATTTACTAATTAATCTTACGCTTGCGTCAGGTCAATTTCAGTTAATTTAAATTCATTCTTTCTCTCTTTACATATCAGTTAATCTAAGTTTATCCAAATCTACAAAAATAAGACCTAACACTGCCACTTAATTTCGAATTTCGAAGTGTCAATGGTGAATTTTTTATCGAAATCTTCCAATCTGCAATCTGCAATCTGTTATCAACTTTCAACCTGCAACTTGCAACCTGCAACCATCACTCTTCCTCATCCCTAAGTGTTTCAAGTACTGAAAAATCCTCCAGTGTTGTTGTATCTCCGGTTACTATACCTTGTGTTGCAATTTCACGAAGCAGTCTTCGCATGATTTTCCCGCTTCTTGTTTTTGGCAATGCTTCGGTTAATCTTATTTCATCAGGTCTTGCAAGTGCTCCGATTTGTTTTACAACCCATTCCTTCAATTCAGCTTTCAGCTCTTCAGAGGGTGCATACTTTCCTTCAAGTGTTACAAAGGCACAAATAGCACTTCCCTTTAAATCATCCGGTCTTCCAACAACTGCGGATTCAGCAACTTTAGCATGGGCAACAAGCGCTGATTCCACTTCTGCCGTACCAATCCTGTGACCGCTTACATTTATTACATCATCAACTCTTCCCATTATCCAGAAATAGCCGTCCTTGTCTTTTCTTGCACCATCGCCTGTAAAATAAATACCGGGGTACTCACTCCAGTACTGCCTTTGATACCTGTGGTCATCTTTATAAATAGTTCTCAGCATAGCAGGCCAGGGTTTTGTAATAACCAGGTAGCCGCCTTCATTTACTTTGCATTTCTTTCCTTCTTTTGTCATAACTTCAGGTACTATGCCAAAGAACGGTAGTGTCACGGTTCCGGGTTTTGTGGGTGTAGCTCCGGGAATCGGCGTTATCATTATTGCACCTGTTTCAGTTTGCCACCATGTATCTACTATGGGACATTTTCCTTTACCGATTACTTTATAATACCACATCCATGCTTCAGGATTGATTGGTTCACCGACAGTTCCCAATAACCTGAGAGTATCCAGCTTATGTTTTCTTGGCCACTCTTCACCCCATTTAATGAATGCACGTATTGCTGTTGGTGCTGTATAAAAAACATTTATTTTATATTTATCTATAATCTTCCAGAACCTGTCAGGATCAGGATAATTGGGAGCTCCTTCATACATTACAGTTGTAGCTCCGTTTAATAAAGGACCATAAACAACATACGAGTGACCTGTCACCCATCCTGCATCGGCAGTGCACCAGTAAATATCTTCTTCCTTAATATCGAAAACATATTTAGTTGTAAGATATGTCATCACTGTATACCCGCCTGTTGTATGAAGTATTCCTTTTGGTTTGCCTGTTGTTCCGCTTGTATAAAGGATGTATAAAGGATGTTCAGAATCAAGCTGTTCAGCGGGACAGACATCATCAACCGAGTGCATAAGCTCATCATACCAGTGGTCACGCCCGTAATGCATTATTACTTCCTGCTCGAGGCGTTTTACTACAACTACATTTTCAACTGTCGGACAATCGGCCATAGCATTATCAACATTTTCTTTAAGCTTAACAATTGTCCCTCTTCTGTAAGCACCATCAGCGGTTACAACAAGCTTTGCCTGGGCATCGTTAATTCTATCAACAAGTGCTGATGAAGAAAATCCGCCGAAAATAATCGAATGCACCGCGCCAATACGTGCACATGCAAGCATGGCAACAGCAATCTCCGGAATCATCGGCATATAAATACAAACCCTGTCACCTTTTTGAATTCCAAGCATTTTTAGAACATTAGCAAACTTGCAAACCTGTGAGTGAAGCTGCTGGTATGTCCATGTTGCAGTATCACCGTTCTCACCTTCCCAGATAATTGCGGCTTTATTTCTGCGCCATGAACCAAGATGCCTGTCAAGACAATTGTATGACATGTTGAGCTTGCCTTTAACAAACCACTGAGCATGAGGCGGTTTCCATTTTAAAACCTCTTTCCACCTTCTGAACCAGTATAACTCCTCTGCTGCTTTAGCCCAAAATTTTTCAGGATTCTTTATTGATTCATTATACATTTTTTTATATTGAGCCATTGATTTGATGTGGGCTCTTCTGGAAAACGGCTCTTTCGGATGAAAGACTCTTTTTTCCTTAGATAAAGAAGTTATCTTTTGTTCCATTCTTTTATATTGTTTTTATAAGTGTTTAATTGAAATGACAGCAATAATAGTTTCCTTTTGAGAAAGATTCAATACAGTGAAGTGTATAGTCCAAAGGACTCCTTCGGAGAGTGTATTGAGTGTGATGTATGCTTGGGGCTAAAAAGAATCTCTCACTATACCTTTTTACACAGAAATAATATTATTATTTTGGATATGTTCGATAAATAAACTATTTTTAATTTCAATTTTATAATGGACAACAATAAAATATTTGAATACCGTACATGCCTTTTATGCGGAAGCAAGGATTATAAAATTGTTTATAAAGGAAAAACCAACATTGTAAAATGTTTGAATTGCGGTTTAACATATTCGAACCCGGGAATCAGGGAAGATGTAAACATAAATATTATATCGGGACACAGAGACCGGGATGTAAAAAGATATAATAATTTAAAAGATTACCAGTTACCCCGCTTTGTAGAAGAACTTGAAGCAATTGAAAGAATAATTAAGCCGGGAAAAATTCTTGATGTCGGCTGCGGCAACGGAAATTTTCTGGAGTGCGCAAAAAACAGAGGATGGGAAACTTACGGTGTAGATATAAACCCGGCATCACTTGAGCCTTGTTCCAATCACGGAAAAATATTTATCGGTTCACTGCATGATGCAAAATTCCAAAACGATTTTTTCGATGTGGTGTTTTCAAGCTCTACATTCTGCTATATGTCTCATCCTTTAAAATTCCTGGAAGATGTAAAACAAATATTAAAGCCGGGAGGCATGCTTGTTATTATTGGTGTTCCCAATGTTACTTCGCTTGATTCATTTATAAAATATGAAAGCCTTGTTAAACCCTATCCGCCGGACCAGGTAAGTTATTACTTCAGAAAAAAAGATCTAAGAAAAATAGTTAAAAACATTGGACTGGAAGTATTCAGGTTAAAAACTTTAGGCTTTGGAATATCAACAGTTAAGCTGCCTGAAGACATCGATAGCAACAGTCCTGAAAAAAAAGAATTTAAAACTGAAATACCACCGCTCGCCAAAGCTGCATCAAAAGGTATTTTGAAATCAGCTATTAAACCTGTTGCAAATACATTATTGAATTTATTTAATTTGGGATATAATTTCAAACTGTACTGCAGGAAACCAATCAGGTAATTAGGGATTTGCATTTACATTTCCTTCCTGCATGACATTAGGCGGAGATGCTCAAAAGGTATTATTTGCTTTCATGGTATAATATTATAAAGAGGAATAAAATCTGAATTTTTCTTTAAACTGATAAATAAGAATTTAAGCCCGAAACAAACTTAATAAGATTTATGTTATTATTCGAAAATAACAGGCAATATCGTAAAAAATCTACCCTATCTATCTTATCATTGAATATCATACAGTGATTAAATATATTTGTTTTTTCACAATAAAATTTTAAAATGGATTATAAAAGAATTAACTACATAGTCGGTGGAGTTGTCCTTCTAATTTCCGCCATCGTTTATCTGACTACGATGCAGCCGACAGTATCCTTTTGGGATTGCGGTGAATTTATTGCATCTGCATACACGCTGTCAGTCCCGCATCCACCAGGAGCACCATTATGGGGAATTGTTGGAAAAGTTGCAACCATGATGCCTTTTGGAGATAACCCTGCTGTCAAAATGAATGCAGTATCAGCCATCAGTTCGGCATTTACAGTGCTCTTTTTATACCTGGTTATCGTTTCAGTAATAAAAAACTGGCGCGGATTTCCTAAAAATAATTGGGATGCTGTTATAGTATTTGGCTCTGCGGCCATTGGTGCATTATCTTATGCTTTCTGTGATTCCTTCTGGTTTAATGCTTTGGAAGCTGAAGTATATGCTTTGGGTACCATGCTCGTCGGGCTGGGAATGTGGCTGCTTATGTACTGGTGGGAAAAAGCTGATGAAAAAGGAAATGAAAAAATACTCATGCTTCTCGGCTACGTCGTCGGACTTTCAATGGGTATCCACTTGCTTGTGGTTCAGTTAATTCTGGTTGCCGGCTTTATATATTATTTTAGAAAGTTTGAATACAATAGAAAATCTTTCTTTATAGCATTTATCATTACCTGTCTTTCTTTCGTTGCTGTATATCCTATTATTGTTATATGGTTTCCTACATGGCTTTCAGGTGATATAAGAACGCTTAAGATAGATAACAGCTCAGTTGTTACATTTTTAGCCGCAATAATAGTACCTGCACTTATATACGGCGTATACTGGGGAATTAAAAACCAGAAGAGAGCGTGGGCATTTGCTTTCGGTGCTATTTTTCTTGTGTTCATTGGTTATTCAATTTATACAGGTGTTTTGTTAAGAGCTAAAGTCGATAATTTACCTATCAATGAAAATGAACCTAAAGACTTAACCACACTTGTAAGCTACTTAAGCCGTGAGCAATACGGCGATGCACCATTCTGGCCAAGAAGATATTCGCAGGAACCTATGCACAGAAGAACATGGACAAATTATTCAAGTGATATGGATTTTATGTGGAACTGGCAGATAAACCATATGTTCAACCGCTACCTTGGATGGCAGTATATTGGAAGAGCAAGCTATAACCAGGATGCAGGAATTGACTGGAGCAAATTATACGGTATACCATTCCTCATTGGATTGTTTGGTTTATTCTATCATTTCCGGAAAGATTGGAAGCTTGGCGTAACGTTTTTATGGGCATTCCTTTTGATGGGTGTGTTCACTGCTTTGTTCCAGCGGCAGCAAGACCCGCAGCCCAGAGAAAGAGATTACTTCTATGAAGGAGCTTTTTTTGTTTATTCGCTGTGGATTGGAATTGGTGTAATGGGCATACTTGAGCTTATAAGAGATGGAATAAAAAATGCGGCCGCAGTAAAAGGCGCAAGTATTGCTTTCCTGCTTTTTGCCTTTATCTTTATTCCGGGAAATATGTATAAGACAAATCATTTTTATAATGACAGATCAAATAATTATGTACCGTTCGATTATGCATATAATATTTTGCAAAGTGTTGCAAAAGACGGAATAGTATTTACAAATGGTGATAACGATACATTCCCTCTCTGGTACCTGCAATCGGTAGGCTACAGGCAGGATGTAAGAATTGTTAACCTGAGCTTACTTAACACTGACTGGTATATAAAGGAAATGAAAAATTCATCGCCTTACGGAGCATTAAAAGTACCAATCAGCTTATCCGATGCACAGATAGAAAAAATGGCACAGGGACCATCAGCATGGAATGACTTTAAAGTAGTTTCTGTTGGAGTTCCGCCTGAAGCGTATCCCGATTCATTAAGATCAAAGGGAGAAACACCCGATAAGCTCGTCTGGAAGATGCCCGCCACAATTAATGCCGGCAACAACCAGAAAGGCATTAAAGTAAGTGACATGATGATATTTGAAATAATTAAGACAAATAACTGGCAAAGACCGATTTATTTCTCTGCAACTGTTAGTGATGATAATTATCAGGGTTTAGATGAGTACCTTGTTGGTGAAGGAATGGCAAAACGCCTTGTTCCTTTCAAAGGTGAAGCAGGCAGACAGTTCAGGGTTAATAACCTGATGTATGAGAACTTCACAACATTAAGACAGGAACCATCCAAAACACCGGCCACGGGGTTTATGTTCAGAGGATACAATGACCCCGATATATTCTTTGAACAGGTAACAATAAATAATGTACAAAATTACCGGTCACAGTATCTGACTATGGCATATTCATATTATGAATCCGATCCGCAAAAGGTAAATAATCTTCTTGATAAGATGGAAGAAATTTTCCCGCGGAAAATAATACCGATAGATTATAGGATTCAGCATGATATAGCAATGATGTATTACAGAGTAGGCAATAATGCAAAATTTAATGAATACTCGGCTGATGTTGAAAAAACCGCGCTCGAAGAATTAAGAAAGAATCCTAATGACATGACCTCCGCTTGGAATCCTTACAAACTCCTGATTGATATTTATGATGCAAGGAATGATTATAAGAGTGAGCTTGAATTACTTGAGCGGATAGACAGGATAGCACCGGGAAGTCCCGAAGTCAAAATGAAAATTGAAACCCTGAAGCAAAAATTACAGGGTCAATAAAAGTCATAAAGAACTAATTAATCCCGCATACCCTTAAGGGTATGCGGGAAAATTATTATACTACGCCATAGGTATTATGCCAAAGAAAAGTCCTTCAAAAACTACAGCAACACATAAACAAAAAACTGCAGTACACGAAAAGCAAATTGATTTAAAAAAATATTTGCTTCCTGTACTGGCAATTACCGGGATTATATTTTATTATTATACAAAGAGCTTTAATTTTATCCAGGACGATTCCTTTATTACATACCGTTATGTAAAATATTTTACAGAAGGACACGGACTAGTATTCAATATCGGTGAAAGGGTTGAAGGATATACATGTTTTCTTTGGGTGATACTGCTTTCTTTTGTTAAGTTATTGGGATTTAACTTTATCTCTTTATCTCAAACACTGGGAATTATATTTTCACTGCTTACTTTATATTTCACATTCCGCATATCAACTGATATTTTTCCCAAAGGAAGAAGCCTGTTATATAACGCGGTGTTCTCACTTGGTGCTGTAATACTGTTGATGTCAAACGGTGCATTTGCATACTGGACAGTCAGCGGCATGGAAACAGGAATGTTTGGCTTCCTTGTTACACTAGGCCTGTATTTATATCTGAAAGAAATTAATACAAAAAACAATACATTCCCCTATTCATTTGTTATATTTCTTTTAGCATCATTGACACGACCGGAAGGAAATTTGATATTTGCAGTAACTGTTCTGCATAAAATGTATATCACTTTAAGAGCAAATACGGATGAAACGAAAAGTAAAGTTAATTTACTTTTTTCAAGAAAGAATATAATATGGCTTTCTGCATATATTATTCCTGCATTGATATATATGATATGGCGATATTCTTATTACGGGTATTTACTGCCAAATACTTTTTATGCTAAGACAGGTTCATCGTGGGAATATTTTAAATCCGGGTTTGACTACTTCCTGGATTTTGCAAAGACATATGGATTGTATGGATTGCTGCTTATTGTATCATTTTTCACATTAAGAAAAAAAGAATGGTTCAATAATTACCTGTACCTTATTCTGGTTTTTTATGTTTTTACAATCTATGTCATCGTTATTGGAGGTGATGTATTAAGACCGGCGAGATTTTTTGTACCGTTAATGCCAGTATTCTACATTCTTGTCCAGGAAGGTTTTGCACAGCTTTTTGCAATGTTTGAAAAGAAAAATTCGTACTCCGGCTCTATTGCTCTGGGTGTTATAGCTATTATTGTAATTGGATATATAACATATAAACCACAATATGAACAGATAAAAAAATACAGCGAGCTTGAAAACGGTTTAGTTGATAAGATGAGAATATCAGGTACATGGCTAAAAACCAAATCAACTGAAGCAGGCAGACCGCTCACAGTTGCAGCAACTACAATAGGTGCAATTTCATATTACTCCGATGTAACATTGATAGATATGCTGGGATTAACTGATAAAGAGATTGCTCACAATCCCCAACCGATACCTGAGATATCTGCAAATGCAGAGATTGGATGGAAGGAAAGAAATTACAACGTAGATTATGTTATATCACGTAAACCTGATTACATATATTTTTCAACAGGAGTGAAACCTAGTGCTTATGCAGAGAGAGGTTTATTTACAAACGATGAATTTTTGAAATATTATTATCCTGCATATTTTACTATTAAAGAGTATAACTTTACCGATTGCATGTACAAAAGAAAACCGGATGAAGATGTAAAGAATATTTCATCACTGCCGGCTAATCCGAATTACAAGAAGATATTTGTAAACCTGTATAACCAGGCTATGAATACATCAAGAGATAAAAGCAAGAACCAGGAAGCATTGAATTTATACAGGCAAACAATAGAAGCAGCTCCTTCGAATTTTGGAACACCGTACCAGATGATTGGTGATATTTATCTGCAAACAAACAATAAAGAAAAAGCTTTCGAAAATTATAAAAAATCAGTTGAACTGGATGATTATAATGTAATATCACATTACCAACTGTACCAGTTATATATGGAAAAAGGTGATACAACAAATGCAATGCAAAGTATAGAGAAGATAAAAAAGTATTCACCGGATTTGCTGAGATGAGTGTTTAGAGTGTTTAGAGTGTTTAGAGTGTTTAGAGTGTTTAGAGTGTTTAGAGTGTTTAGAGTGTTTAGAGTGTTTAGAGTGTTTAGAGTGTTTAGAGTGTTTAGAGTGTTTAGAGTGT
>RPQH01000043.1 GCA_003820375.1 Ignavibacteriota bacterium | reverse complement strand
TTATCCGGATAGGATAAATAAAATATTTACTATTTCAACTAAATTTGCATGGACCAAAGTGTTCTCCGCAGGTGAAGTGAAAATGCTTAACCCGGAAAAGATATTACAAAAAGTACCAAACTTTGCCAATGAATTAATTTTAAGGCATGGAAAAGATAACTGGAAACTTTTACTTGCTAAGACTGCTGAAATGATGATTGAGCTTGGCAATGGAATGAAACTTACTCCGCAGGACTTTATGGTTGTCGGACATGAAGTATGGCTTGGAATAGGAGATAATGATAAAATGGTTTCGAGAGATGAAACGGAAGAAGTGTGTAGTCATTTGAATAACGGGAGAATAGTTGTATTACAAAATACACCTCATCAATATGAACAGATGAGAGTTGAAGTGCTTACCGGGGAAATAAAAAAATTTATGAAAGACTGATTCATTAACATACTCTAACATGTAAAATTTAAAAGGACACTTATTGCTAAGTGCCCTTATGTTTTTAAAACACTGATAGACGGGATTATTGCAAGTTAATGTAACACCCGCTCTAACTTTTATCTAACTTCCTCTGTTCAACAGAGCCCGCTTTGAGATTTTACTTTCCAAACTACCCTGCCTTTCTAGCGATTATGCATTTGTAATATAGTGATTTTGATATTAAAAAAATGTAATGAAATGTAACTATTGAATTTAATAATTTACATCAGGCATAAGATTTAATTTAAATTATAAAAATATTGCATCATTTCAATCTGAAATTGGCAATTCACAACCGTAATAGTATGATTGAGTTATCCCTTTTAATTTTAATTTCTTTTTTATTATATTTGTCATGGCACACAAAATAATACAAAAAGCAATCACCTTTGATGATATACTGTTAATTCCGTCTAAATCAAAGGTCTTACCAAGAGACGTTGACGTCTCAACAAGATTAACTAATAACATACGGCTAAACATTCCAATTCTTTCTGCGGCTATGGATACCGTTACGGAATCAGAGCTTGCTATTGCAATTGCACGTGAAGGCGGCATCGGTATTCTGCATAAGAACATGTCCATCGAACGTCAGGCATCTGAAGTGGACAGGGTAAAGCGTTCTGAAAGCGGAATGATACAGGATCCTATTACGCTTAAAGTAAATCAAACTGTGGGTGAAGCAAACAGGCTAATGGAACGATACCAGATTTCCGGCTTCCCGATTGTTGATGAAAACAATAAGCTTATAGGTATTCTTACCAACCGTGACTTACGCTTTGAACCCGACCATACAATGCTTGTATCAGAGCTGATGACAAAGGAAGGGCTTATCACTGCACCCGTTGGTACTACACTTACACAGGCAGAGAAGATTCTGCAAAAGCATAAAATTGAAAAGCTTCCTGTTGTTGATAAGAATTTTATCATCAAGGGACTTATCACTTTTAAGGATATACAGAAAAGAAAGAAACATCCTTTTGCTTCGAAAGATAAATACGGCAGACTGCTTTGCGGTGCGGCTGTGGGGGTAACAAGCGATACACTTGACAGGGTATCAGAGCTCGTAAGATTTAATGTTGATGTTATCACTGTTGATACAGCACACGGACACTCGAAAGGTGTACTTGATATGGTGAAGAAGATAAAGCAGAAATATGATGTTGACCTGATTGCAGGCAATGTAGCTACTGCGGAAGCAACTACGGAGCTTATCAGAATCGGTGTAGATGCAGTTAAGGTTGGTATTGGAGCAGGTTCTATTTGCACAACCCGTGTAGTAGCAGGTGTCGGCATGCCTCAGATTACAGCAGTTATCAATTGTGCAGAAGCCGCAAAGAAGAGCAACATACCTATCATTTCCGATGGAGGTATAAAGCAAACAGGTGATATACCTAAAGCTATAGCAGCAGGAGCAAATACTGTAATGATGGGCGGACTGCTTGCAGGTACTGAGGAATCACCAGGTGAGAAGGTTCTTTATGAAGGCAGAAGCTTTAAGATGTACAGGGGAATGGGTTCACTTGAGGCAATGAAAGATGGAAGCAAGGACAGGTATTTCCAGGATATGGAAGATGAAATCTCCAAGCTTGTACCTGAAGGTATTGAAGGCCGTGTACCTTTCAAAGGACCGATGTCTGATGTTATTTACCAGATGGTAGGAGGATTAAGAGCAGCTATGGGATACTGCGGTGCTCATACTATATCAGATTTCCAGAAGAATGCGAAGTTTGTTGAGATAACAAATGCAGGATTAACAGAGTCTCATCCTCATGATGTTATAGTAACCAAAGAAGCCCCGAACTACCAGGTGAGAAGGTGATAGCAATTTAAGGTTGAAAGGCTTGTGCTGAGACCCGGGTACCCGGGAAAGCATTGAAAGGCTTAGAATTAATATTCGAAATTCACAATTCGAAATTCGAGATTAAGAGGCAGTGTCAGGTCTTAGTTTAAGATGCAGGAATTGTCACGCATGAATGCCGGCTTGCTTTCAGGATGGTATTATTATAGCAATATATTCACAGTAAAAGATAGTCACGAAGTGACATGAAGCATAGCAATACGCTCAAAAGCAAAAAAGTTCATAAATCATCAAATAAAACCTGACAGTTTTATGAACTTTCCTTTTAAAGTATAAAGTTTATAACAGTAAAGATTATTAAAACTTAAGCAGTAAAGAGCGGGACTTATCTTACTCTCTTTTTATGTCTGTTCTTTCTTAATCTCTTTTTTCTTTTGTGTGTCGCCATTTTATGGCGTTTTCTTTTCTTACCGCTTGGCATTATCCTCCTTTATTTATGATTGTTTTCTGTTAAATTTTCGTTTACAACTTTTTTAAATTCTTTTGATACCTTGAACATAGGAACATATCTTTTACCGAGTTCTACCTTTGCACCTGTTTTCGGATTGCGTGCTATTCTTGGCTTTCTTTCTTTTACTTTGAAAGTACCAAAACCGCGAATTTCTATGCTCTCCTGATTTCTAAGTGCATCAATTACACAGAGAATAAAGCCCTCCACTACGGTTTCTGTTTCTACTTTGCTCAAACCGGTGGCTAATGCGATTTTGTTAGCTATGTCTGCTCTGGTCATTTTACTGTTGTTTAGTTATTGATAAAAGAAATATAAAAAAAAATATTTAAATATTTCTAACGTATCAAGGGTATTTATCACGCTAAAGTTATTATATATAAAAAACTTAGCTCACCCGTTACGGCTGGAATTTGTACTGTAATATCGGCTCTTCGAATAATTTATTCTTCAGATCCGTAACATCTTCCATTTTTGCCCCTATAATTTGCTCAAATATCGAGAATTTCTTGCGTTCCCGCACAATTCTTGGCTCTCCCTCGATCCCTGCCAGCTTTGCAGTTATGTTTATTGCATCTTCAAATGTACCAAGTTCATCTATCAATCCATACTCTTTAGCCTGTAACCCCGTGAATACTCTGCCGTTTGCATATGGCATAAGCTTTTCCTTATCCATCTTTCTTTCTCTTGCAACCACATCAATAAACTGGCTGAAGCTGTTATTCACAACGTCCTGGAAATACGCTTTGTCACTATCATTCATTTCTCTGAACGGGTTACCTGCATCTTTCAAATTGCCGCTCTTAAAAGTATTTTCTTTAATTCCCAGCTTATCTGCCAGGTCTTTAATGGTGTAAAATTGAGCAATAACACCAATACTGCCGGTTAAAGTACCCGGGTTAGCAACAATATGATTAGAGCCTACAGCAATATAATATCCGCCGCTTGCCGCAATAGAGCCCATAGAAACAACAATTATCTTCCCGCCGTCGCGGGTTTTTTTAACTTCTTCGTATATTTCCTGTGATGCTGCCACTCCGCCGCCGGGGGAATTGATACGAAGTATTATTGCTTTAATGGATTTATCTTCCCTGTATTTCTTTATCTGTTCTACGGTGGTTTCCGAACTCATTATTACATCGTTTATTTCAACCAATGCAATTTTATCACCGGAACCTCTTGAGTAATGCTCGCTGCTGCCTGATTTGATTGCAGCAGCGAGTATCATAAATCCTATACCGACAAATATTAGCCCTATAAATATAATACTGAGGAATATTCCCCAAAACCATTTATTTGATGAGCCGTTTGCCATTGTTTTAATTATTTATTTTTTATCCTGAAGCTTTTTCTGCATTTCCTGTGCTTCTTTTGCTTTATCAAGCATACCTAAATTACCATATACCGGTACTAACAGGTCATATGCCAGCTTTTGATTTGCCAGCTCTTTTGATACTGCAAGCTCTTCCAGATACGGCAGTGCTGCCTGGTATTGCTCTTTAAACGTTGTTGCTTCAGAGTTTGCAGCAGTTAATGAATCTCTGATTGTTTCGCCCCATTTCAAATATGCAACTCCAAGATCATAAATTACTATTTCGTAATTTGCCGAACCTTTTTGTACTCTTGATAATCCCTGTTTATATAATTCAATAGCACCTGCATAATTACCCGATTTTTCAAGTTCTATTCCTCTATCCAAAAGCGGTTTCAGGACTATTGTATTTATTTTATTATTAATTGCGTTGATATTTTCCTGTGATATTGTACTGTCCGGTATCAGCATTTTTGAAATACTGAAGAAATTAAGTGCCCTGTTGTATTTAGGAATTGAAATTGCAGTATCTTTAGTTTTTGAAGCTTCTTCAACTAAATTATACCCCTGGTCGAATATGCTGCCCCAGACTTCAAGCAGCTCCCTATTAAAGGTGTGCTTGCCGATTTTTCTGTATTCAATTAAAGCTTGTTCAGCTTCATTAACCTTGTTCTGGCGAATTCTTGACATTGCAAGATAAAACCATGCTTCTTCGTTTGTTGGATTTTGCTGTGTTTCTTTTAAAAATTCCTGTTCTGCCTTTTCCCAATCGCCTGTATTATAAGCTATTTTGGCAGTTGTTTGTTCTGTAGAACCTGTGCAGCCGGAGAGATAATTTGCTGCAAATGCTATAATTATAATTGCTAAAATTGATTTAAAAATTGATTTCATTTTAACTCCGTTTATTTCAAGTAATCCCTTTATTTATAAGAATTTAAATATAATTAAAAAAAGTGGAGATTTAAAGTGCATTTTTATCCATATTTCTAATGTTTTTAAATGAATAAAAAAGTCAGAATTTCCTGCTAATTTTCCTTAAAGAACTCATTTCACTGTAGATTTATGATTTTTATCACCAAAATAAATAGACCTTGATATTGCATATTCTGCAGCAACAAAAAGTAGGGCAAGTATCAGGAAGAACTGCCACAGCTCTTTTCCGTTTCTTAGATTTTGAAGAGATGCCATGTAATTATCAGCCGGCTTAATAATGTTGACGTTTATTCCCGTGTAAGAGACAAACTCGTTTTTTATCTCATCATCTGTTATCCTGTCGAAAAATGTTTCTTTCTTATCAAAGTTAGAGGGCACTGCTAAAATATCTTTCGAGTTTGCAGATAAAAAATAATTTGATGAGTAATTCAAATAATTTTTCAGGTTGACGGTCGAATATTCCGAAAGCGAAAATGTGTTAACATTTCCCGGGCGGACTGTACTCCTGATGTTTATCGTATCTGTGTTTTGTTTTTCATTTACAAGATTTATATCTATAAGGTAATCTTTACCGTTAACTGCTTCCTTCACAGGATTATTATTAGCAAGATACATAATACTTCTTACCGTAAGCGGTGAAAATAAATTTACAGAAGGGAAGTTAGAGTTACGCATATCAGGTGATACTGCATAAAATAAAAGCTTGCCTTTTCCTGAGCGGTATTCAGTAAGAAAGCTGTTCCCGTTTGTCATTTTGACAAGTGAGATTGAATTATTTGCAGGACTCAAATTCCACCCGCGGTAAATTGCAGGTGATTCCTGCATTGCATTCTTTTCGGAACCATATTTGAATATACCTTCAAAGACCGGATGTTCATAATCTATCCTTTCAAACTTTGTCTGCACACCTTCACTGCCAAAGCCTGAATTGATGAATGGAATATCGAGCTTTCTTAACATTGTTTCATTATAATTTTGAATCGATGAATTATCAGCAGGATAAATAATTACTCCGCCTCCCGATTGAATATAATCCAGCAGCCTGTCCGTTTCATTATTGGAAAATGTGTTTTTGTTTACAATTACAACTGACTGGTAATTTTTTAATGTACCTGATGCTGATTCAAATTCATTTGCCTGGATTTGTGTTATATCGAAGAAATTTATTTTATTGTTCGTTGAATCTCGCATCATTTCTTCGGATGAAGAGAGAGCAAGCCTTATAAACTCGGCATCTGACGGTACACCGGCTACTAACAGCATCTTTACCTTTTCCGGAACATTGATTGCAAAGTATTTTTTATTGTCATTAGCGATTTCATCTTCGGATATATCGCTTTGCTGAAGTTCAATACTTCCTCCTGCATAACCCGTAACATTTGGTATAAAATTAAATTCAACATCTGCTGATGAGTTTGCAGGTATATCAACAACTTTTTCTTCCCTGTAGGGTTTATTTGTGCTGAAGTTTAGTATTACGCTTTTATTACTTACATCAAATGCATTGTGATTTGTTACCGTGCATTTAAGCTTAACGTGTTTATTCCGTTCAAATATTTTAGTTACAACATTAATTGTATCAAGCGATAAGTCGTTGCCTTTTCTTATACCGGTTAAGACTAAGTTAAGGTTTGTCTTCTCTTTGCCTGTAAAATCTGCCGTATTATTTATCTTGCCTGTTAATGTACTTTTTTGTCCGTCGGTAAACAGGAATACTTCTTTAAAAGGATTGTTGGAAGCATCCATCAATTTTTTTGAATAATATAATATTTCATCAAGTTCTTTTGTTACATCTGATATTTGCGCAGCATTGACCGAATCACGCAGCTCATTTATATTTCTGTATAATCCTGAGTATCCGGGAATGGATATTTTTGAAATTGGGATGAAGTATATTTCATCTTTTTCGCCAAGGTTATAGATGGTTTCAAGTACCTTTGATTTAGCAGCATCGAAATTTGTACCGCCGCTTTCGCGTGTCAGCATGCTGAACGAATCATCAAGCAGCAGCAATACGGTACTTCTTGCTTTGCTCCCTGCAAAACCGAGATAGCCGGATTCGAAAGGACGTGCAAATGCGAGAATAAGAAAAATGATAAATGCAATCCTGCAAAGAAGGATTAAAAGCTGTTTAAGCTTTATTTTCTTGTATTTAGATTGCTGAATTTCTTTTAAAAACATTAGCGTTGAAAACTCAATCTTCTTCGTGCGTTTCAGGTTGAAGATATGAATTATAATGGGAATAGAAACAGCAGCAAGCCCCCAGAGTATTGCAGGATTTAAAAAAGTCAATATTAGTTTATTAAATTCGTTAAGTTTATTAAGTTCTTTAAGTTAATATTTTCTAAGTATAAACAATTTCACATCAACAAAGTAATAAATATTAATCTCTAATAAAGTTACAAATTTATGGGTGAAAATGTTCCCCATTAAATGTGTGAATGCCGGTATTATACCATATCTATAAAATTTCAGCTAATACGTTGTGTCACTGCGTGACTAAATGTATTTAATAAAATCCTTCTAATATATTACAATTCTGAGAGTTTAATGTTATTCAATTCATCATTACAATTTTCAATCCTGTTAATCAATTAAATCTGTGAAATCACGGTTCAAACTTTTTGTCTTTCATAACTTTATTTGAGTTTCAAATTTATTTTGGATAGTTGTGTTATTGATTCTCCTTTACCCGAAATAGTATGTTCAACGCCAATTATTGTTTTCGCTTATTATAAAAGAAGGAGAAATAAAAAAGCCCCTTTTTCAGGGGCTTGACAATATATTCTTATTTCAATTTAAATGAAATATTATTTTACCAATACCATTTTCTTAGTATCAACAAAATCACCTGCTATAATTCTGTAATAATATGTTCCGCTTGCAAGAGCACTTGCATCGAAATCTACTTTATATGTGCCTGCAGATTTAAATTCATTTAATAAAGTCTTTACTTCCTGTCCAAGCATATTGTAAATTACGATATTAACATTTTCACCTTTTGGAAGGTCAAACTCAAATACCGTTTTTGGATTGAACGGATTTGGATAATTTTGACGAAGTTCAAATTTATTTGGAATATTAGATCCGACAGGTTTAATTCCAATTACACTGCCAACAAAAACATCATCGACAAAAACAAAAAATCCATCCTGAGTTATATCAGTATTGTATCTGAATCCAATCCATGCTTCAAAACCTGCATAAGTAGAAAGGTCATAAGTATATTCAGTAAATACACCATAGGTTGTTCCAACAGGCCAAATTATAGAAGCCAGCTTGAAAATCATAGAAGATGGTGTGGAATCAATAGTGCTTATAAATACCTGAATACTGTCTAAATAATTTGCAGAGCCACCGCTTGCCCAGAACTTCAACACATCTCCTGCAGCAAGCTGCGGAATTCTTTTAGTTATAAGCCATGCTTCAGGTACATATGCTGTACCGCCGGTATCATTGCCAACCCACCAACTTACACCGCATGACTTCAAACCGGTGTGTGATTTGCTAGTTGCGTTTTGCAAACCCGGAAGTGGTAAGCCGCTGTCTCTCACTGTCCAGTTCCAGTAGGGATCCGGATAATAATTTCCGACAATCCATTTTGCCCATCCTGCTGGCAAATTATTTGAATCTGCTGTTTCAAAACCTTCGAGTAATTTAGGTTGAGTGTAAGTAATTGACGTTAATAAAATTAGAAGTAAAGTAGACAAGAAAAATTTTTTCATTTCTCCTCCAATAATATTTTTAAAATAAGTATAACTTGTTAATAATATAATAATTATATTTTAATAAATAAAGATAACTAGGTAATATCATAACGGCCTGAGTGTATAAATAGTTCAATTGTAAAGTAAAGTTAATCTCATTATTTTTATATATCTAAACAAAAACAATGAAAATAATAACAGGCGGGGCAGGTTTTATCGGCAGTGCTATCTGCTGGAAATTAAATTTAATGGGATTTAATGACGTACTTTTAGTAGATTCCGATATGGAAGGTACTAAAAAGTGCAATTTAGCAGGTTTAAAATATTCGGATTTTATTGATAAAGATATGTTCCTGAAAGAAATTTCGTCGGGAAAAATTGATGAAAATACTGATACTTTATACCATATGGGAGCATGCAGTTCTACAACAGAAGAAGATATGGATTTCCTTCAAAGGAATAATGTTGAGTATTCACGTATACTTGCAGAGTGGTCTCTGAAAAATAATATTCGTTACGTTTATGCTTCAAGTGCGGCTACTTATGGTGACGGCTCACTTGGTTTTGATGATGATCTTACATTAATTCCCAAGCTGAAACCGTTAAATAAGTACGGTCTATCAAAGCAAATATTTGATATTTGGGTACTTGAGAATAAGCTGAATAATAAAATTGTTGGATTAAAATATTTCAATGTCTACGGACCAAATGAAAATCATAAAGGTTCTATGAGGAGCATGGTCAATAAATCTTTTGCTAAAATAATGGAAACAGGGAAGATGCAGCTGTTTAAATCCGAAAGACCTGAATATAAAGACGGTGAGCAAAAAAGAGATTTCCTTTATGTGAAAGATGCAGTAGATATGACTGTTTTCTTTGATATTACCAATCCCGTAGGCAAAGATAAAAACGGTATTTTTAATATAGGCTCAGGCAAAGCATCCACTTGGCTGGATATGACCTATGCCTTGTTTAAAGCTGTGAATAAAATACCCGATATTGAATTTGTTGACATGCCTGATAATATTCGTAATCAATATCAATATTTTACACAGGCAAAGATGGAAAAGATAAGAGATGCCGGATTCACCGGTGAAATTACATCACTGGAAGAAGGTGTGAGGGATTATGTGCAGAATTATCTAATGCCTGATAAGTATCTTTCAGTCAATGAGCAATGAGCAATGTTGCTTTATCAAGTAAAATATTAGGTTTCGTACTTAATTGCTAATTGTACATTGTTAATTGTTAATTGTTAATTGTTAATTGCTTATTGTCTATCTTACTTCATCCCATTTTTCCGAGACAGCTTTATTTCTGAACAGAACCGATAATGAGTTAATTGTCCAGTCCCATAATACTTTCACATAACCTCTTTGCCTGTAACGCCGCGGTGATTCAAATATAATAATACTTCTTAGATATTTAATTTTCCCATGTTTTGCAAGCCGCCTGTACAGATCATAATCCTCACCTGCAGGAAGGTTTTCATTGTAACCGCAGACTTTTTCGAAGAACTCTTTTTTTACTATCTGGCATTCACCTCTTCCCATACCCATTCCGCATTTATTAAGTAAATAAACATAGTTGTTGTAAGTACCATGAAACATTTTATCTCTTAGCTTTTCTTCATCGGGGAATACACAGAACTTAAATGTAAGTGCGGCAACTTTTGGTTCTTTTAATGCAGTGAGTGTTTCTTCGAAGAACTGCTCCGGGTTTTCTATTAAAGTATCAGCATTAATAAAATAAAGATATTTTCCGCTTGCATGTTTTGCCCCTGCATTTCTTCCGATTGGAATATTTTGTTTCTTTCCTTCTTCTGCTTTTATAATAAACTCGGCGGATGCCCCGATAATATTTAATGTATTATCAGTGCTTCCGCCGTCTGAAACTATTACCTCTATGTTATACTTCTTTTTTAACTCAGGTGTGAATTGGGCTAATGTTTTGGAGATTAACTTTTCTTCATTCAGGGTTGGTATAATAACACTAATGACATAGCTGCTTTTTTGCAACACATCTCCTGAAAAAATATTAAGCAGATTTCTGCAGATCAGCGATCATTGCAGCGTAACCCTTTTTCTTTAATGTCCTTAAAGCTCTTGTTGATATCTTTAATGTGACAAACCTGTTCTCTTCAGGAATCCAGATTCTTTTGCTCTGTAAATTCGGGAGCTGTCTTCTTTTAGTCCTGTTATTAGCGTGGGAAACATTATTACCCGTTAATGGTCTTTTCCCTGTTAATTGGCAAACTTTTGACATGATTATAGTTTATTTTAAGCTTTTATATTTCCGATAAACAATTATTGCAAAGACGTACGTTCTTTTCGAGGTACTTCCAGGTCTCTTTTTCTGTTTTAACAGAAGTTATCATCTTTGCATATATCCTCTTGGCTGATTTGTTACATGACGGGCACATAACTTCAGCATCCTTTTTTGCTAATTTTGCTGCTTTATCTGCGAATGATTGTACTTTAGCCATATCGAATTAAATTTAAATTACAAAAGTATTGTTTTTTATATTAAAAATAAAGTCCATACCAAATTCCTGACGGAGAAAAACGTACTGCAGGGGCAGGAAAATGGTAAAAATTAAGAATTTTCTTCAGCTTTTTCATAAAATCCGAATTTCCCGGCAGTTTGTTTAAATCATAATCCAAAGATAAAAACCACTCCCTGTAAGCATTTCCGCTTCCGCCGGTGTGGCTAGCGTTCTTAATGCTTAATCCTAAAGCGAAAGCCAGAAAACCGGGGTAATATTTAGCTGCACTTTTGGGTAGTAATCCTTCCGGTGAAATACTTAACCAGAATGTCATGTTTGTATAATCATCAAGCAGGTCATCTTTATTAGAAATCTTTCTGCTTACCCATTCCGGTTTAAAGCTCCATTTGAAATTAAAATTTTTCAGGAAAGGTGCTTCGTTTTGTAAGAACGGGTAGACTGCACCGAAAATATTACAGCCTACATCAATCCAATCGAAACCCCAGATAGGTGCAAACCCATCGTTTATTTCAATATAGGTTTCATATGCCATTGAGGTTATTGCTCCATATAACAGGGCTTTTCCGGGAGAAATTCCAGCCCACTCAAATGCTTCACCGACTGTTACCGTAAATGCATTGGCTGTATAAATGTGTGATGCTTTATCCATATTGCGGGCATAATACCCGTCTTCTGCAAACTTGAAATATTTTTCCTTATTTTTCCACCATGTTTTGCTGTAATATATATGCATTGCCGTAAAAACACCTGCTCCAGCCGAACCGATTGCTATCATTCTCCATGGAACTATCTGGTATTTCTTTTCCGGCTTTTTGCTTTTGTCTTTATTCAAAGCGGTGGAATCTTTAACAAGCTTAAAGCTTGTTAATTCCTGCAATTGATTTGGACCTTTTGAATTCTTTAATGTTAATCCCGGAATAGTTATTTCTCTTGTTTGAGTAAAGACGGTTGAAGAAATAACAAAAGATAAAAATATAATTGAAAAAATTCTCATATTTAAAAATTAATTATATATTCGGTTCCATGCTTACTGAATCTTATTCCCGGAGCAGGTAAAATCCTGAAATGGTTCAAAACATCTTTAAGCCATAACATGAACTTTGAGCTTCCCGGTATCATTTTTCTGAAATCATAATCTAATGCAATATACCAATTCTGATATGCTTTTGAAACATCTATATGGTCTTTAACTCCATAACCGACAGCAATATTGAAAAAATCAGGCCAGTATTTCTTAATTGGTTCCGGTAAAAACCGGTGAACCCCGATTGATAGCCACATTGTTTGCCCGTCATAGTCATCTAAAAATGCACCATTTTTAATTCCTTCGGTTAAAGTTCTTGAAGGATAATAGCTCCATTTAAAATTAAATTCATTAAGCGGTTCATAGGCATTTTGAACAACGGGATAAAAAGCCCCCAGCACGTTAAATAGTTCATCACCGGGGCTGAAACCCCAATCACGTGCAAAGCCATCTTCGATTTCAATATCAGTCATATAAGCAATACTGAATAAAGTACCAAGCCACATCGAAGTTTTTTTACTAAAGCCTGTCCACTCAAAAGCGCCGCTGTATAATTTATGAATGAAAGCTCCATCGAAGAAATGACCTGCTTTATCAGCAGATAAAGCATAATCCCAGTCATTCTGAATATGAAATTGACCTCTTTGTCCCGCCCACCATGAGTTCCTTTGATAGTTGTGAAGCCATACACCTGCACCAATGGTAAATCCTGTTATTGAGCTGAATTTTATTACACTGATATTGCTTTTCTCTAATGTTTTTTGTTTTATCTTTTTATTGGTAACAGACATTAAGTGAGAAGGATTAACAACCGAGTCTTCTTCAGTAGTAATGAATTTCTGAGAATAAGATATTCCCGGAAAAGCTAAAAGAGATAATATGTAAAATAATAAAATTCTTTTCATCAATTGTTATTTACCATGCTATAATATAAAAAAATGCAAATAATCTCAAAACCATAATTATTAACGGAAATTAAAATTTGAAGGCATACACAACAAAGCCGACATAGAAGCTAAAATATGCAAAATTTCTGCTTTTATTTAAATTCGAATTTAAATCTGCACTTTCCTTATCAAGGAAAGCAATTTGATAATTACCTGAAGAATCTAACCTTTCAGAGCTTTTTCCAAACAGGTTAGCTATATGAAATTTTGCTCCGAACACAAAGCCAAGGTATTCCGATAATCTGTAATTAAGACCGCCGTCAACAGCCGCCCCAAATCTTGATACTGGTTTAATTTTAAAAGTTTTTTCACCACCTGTATTTTGACCTGCAGGTTCGTAAGGTTTTTGAATATATGAACCCCAGATATTATGGTAATTAAGCTCAATTCCTGCATAAGGTATTATTATATTTCTTGTCGATGATGAATATTGAACACCAATACCGGCAAAAAAATCCCGGTATACTAATAATGACGAACCTGCTGTTTTATTGTAAACCAGAGAGCCGGGCAGGGGATAAGTAGTAATATTATTAGAATCAATGTATGCTGTTTCATTGTCATCATTCTGTATTTGTGCATAACCAATTGTAACGTATGGAATGAAAGATGATGTTTTATTTGTGTTATACTTTATATTAAGAAAAAAACCTACTCCGTTTGCTGCTCCAAAATTTTCAAACTTGAAATAATCGCTCATTTCACCCTTGGTATCTATAGACGGTATGTTGTATGAACCGGATAACTCAAATATGAATCTTGTTACAGGAAAATTTTTTGATTGAGAATTAATAACATTGCCTGAAACGAATAAAAGAAAAACAATTAACAGGATTTTCTTAGTATTGATTTTCCTTCCCCGCTTTCTTATTTGTTTCTGAGTTTAATATCTTAATCACTAATATCATTATCATAATAAAGATTAAAAAAAGAACAGTACCAAGGAAAAATCCTTTGGATAATCCACCCGTTGAGATGTTTTCATTATTGATGAAGAAAAATATTATATTTCCCAATATCCCCATACTGTCAAAATAATAATTATTATTAATATTACAATACCTGCAATTGGGAATATTTTACTTTTCTTTTCTTCATTAGCTTTTCTATCAGCTAAAGGAATGATAAGCCAGAACAAGAATAAGAAAAATAAGCCCAATAAAATATAACCGCCTGGTAAAATTGTATCAAGCCTCAATAATTGATAAAAAAACATGAAATACCATTCAGGATGAATGCCTGATGGAGCTTCTGCAATATTATTTAAATCAAAGGCTTTACCTGAATAATGCGGTATCAATACTGCAAGCGTTATTAATACTGCAAGTCCCAATAGCCAGATGATTGTATTTCTGTATTTAAATGCAAAATAATATTTAAGCGATTCTTTTGTTTCTTTATCGCCAACCGGCTTGCTGAATCCGTATAACTTTGTTAATGCAAGATGAATTATTAGTATTAACAGTGTTAATATTGGCAGTACGGATGTATGCAAGGAAAAAATTCTGCTTAATGATTCGCCGGAAACTTCTCTTCCTCCTTTTAGTAATGAAGAAATGAATTTACCGAAAAGCGGGAATCTTTCTATCTCAGCAAGACCTACCTGTGCAGATGAATATGCAAGCTCATCCCAAGGAAGAACATGACCTGTGAAAGCGAATAAAAATGTAAGAAATAATAATATTACACCTGTAAACCATACAAACTCCCTCGGCTTTCGATATGCTTTCATAAAAAACGAGCTGAACATATGGATAATTAAGCCTATCATCAATCCGTTTGCTGACCAGAAATGCAATGACCTTACAGTTCCTCCGAATGGTACAACCAGCATGATATATTCTATGCTGTTATAGGCATCTTCAGCATTTGGCTTATAATAAAACAATAAAAGAATGCCTGTAACAACCTGAACAACAATACACATTAATGTAAATCCACCCAAATAATACCAGAAAGAATGCTTATGCTGAGGAATAGTAAAGTTTTGGAAATACTCCTTCAGAGGATTAGGAATTCTTTCTTTAAACCAATTGGTGATGTTATTATTCTTCAAAATTATATTGGATTACTTATAGTTATTTTATCACCTTCAATAGTCAAATTATATTTGCTCAGCGGTTCTTTTGCAGGTCCTTCCTGCGGCATTCCGTCAAGGTTGAATGTGCTTCCATGACAATTGCAGATTATATCCTTTTCGTTTTTCCTGTATCCCACAAGACAGTCAAGGTGAGTGCAAATTGCACTAAAAGCAATTATATTCATTCCATCTTTGCGAATTACCAATACAGGTTCATCATCTATTTTTATAAATTTAGACGAATTTTCCGGTAATTCTGAAAGCGGGATTGAAGTTACTTCAACCTTGTTCTGCAGTTTATTTCTGAATGATGTAAACTTTTTGCCGGGAGGACTGAGGTAATCTACAATTCCATAGATAAAAGGCAGTGTAAGGATTGCTCCCCACACAGTGACTATCGAGCTTAAAAAGCTCCTTCTTGAAATCTTTCCTTCTTTCAGGGGATTGGTACCGGTTTTTATTTGCTTCATTGTTTAAGTATCAAATATATATATAACTCCTCTTACTCAAAATGAAAAAATCAGGTAAAATTGCAGTTTGTGGTTTTTTGTTTTAGTTTTGTCCTCACCCCTGTGTTATTCCCGGATGGCACTCATACTGTCATTCCAGCTAAAAGCATACGCCTGCCTGTCAAAGCCAGGTAAACCTGATGCAGTCAAAGGAATGACATGGTGGGGAGAGCGGGAGTGATAAGGTTTAGGTATTGAATTTTCAAACTTATTGAGGGAAAATATTGTTAAATTTATGGAAAATTGAAAAAATAGTGATTTCTAATTAAATTGATTTTACTTATGATATAAAATATCTTTGCAAACTACTATGAAAGTATTACCTATATATACATACGGTTTTGATGTTTTACGTAAAAAAACAAAGAGAATTACAAAAGTAGACGATGCTTTAATAGCACTTGCCCAAAATATGCTCTATACAATGCATAAGGCAAATGGAATTGGCCTTGCCGCTCCCCAGATAGGGAAAGACCTGGCTATGACAGTAATTGATGTATCGGAAATTGAAGGATATGAAGATGAAAAACCGCTAATTCTTATAAACCCGAAGGTAATAGAAACCCATGGCAGCATAGTTCTTGAAGAAGGATGTCTTAGCATTCCTCATTTGCGTGCATCGGTTGAGCGTCCCAAGCAAATATATGTTGAATACCAGGACCTTGATCTTAACAAAAAAACAATAGAACTGGATGATTTGTTCGGAAGAGTATCACAGCATGAAATAGACCATCTTAACGGTGTATTATTTATTGACCATCTTGCAAAAGAACAGCGTAATATGCTTAAGAAAGACCTGAATGATATTAAGAATGGTTTAGTGCAATCAACTTATATTCTTGCAGAGGTTCCAAGTAAGAAAAAGAATGGCAGGAAAAGTCCATTAAATAATATATAATTCAAAAACCTGCCTGCAGACAATAATTTAGTTTAAAACTTTCCATTTGATAATATTTTAATTAATGAACATAATTTTTATGGGTACTCCTGATTTTGCTGTACCCTCACTACAAATATTATTAACATCACATCATAAAATTTCTGCAGTTGTAACTACACCCGATAAACCCAAAGGCAGGGGATTAAAGCTAGCTCATAGTGCTGTAAAAGAATTTGCATTACAAAATAATCTTCGTGTGCTTCAGCCGGATAAGCTGAAAGATGAAAATTTTATCAATGAAATAAGGGACTTACAGCCGGATTTAATTATTATTGTTGCATTCAGAATACTGCCGAAAGAAATATTCACAATTCCTAAATTCGGTTCATTTAACCTGCATGCTTCACTATTGCCAAAGTACAGGGGAGCTGCACCGATAAACTGGGCTATAATTAATGGTGAAAAAGAAACAGGTGTTACTACATTTTTCTTAAAAGAAAGAGTTGATACCGGTAATATTATTATGCAAACGCCATGCGATATTGCCGAAGATGATAATGCCGGTACATTACATGACAAGCTTTCTCATATAGGGGCAGGTACTGTTATGTCAACAGTGAACTTAATTGAAATGACAAACGGCAATGTACCCATAACAGAACAAGATAACACACTTGCTTCACCTGCACCTAAGATATTTAAAGACGATTGCCGCATCGACTGGAATAAGCCGGCAGAACAGGTTCATAATTTCATAAGAGGACTCTCACCGTATCCCGCGGCATATACTTTCCATAACGGCAAACAAATAAAGATATTTAAGTCCTCAAATGATGTTTCTGTTAACAGCCAAATAATATCCCCCGGTTTGGTATTATGCGGTAAAACGCATTTATTCGTTTCGTGTTCAGATAATAATATAGAGATACTTGAGCTCCAGCTTGAGGGCAAGAAACGGGTAAGTGCAAAGGATTTCATCAATGGAAAGCTCATTTCTGACAGGGAAACCCTAAAATAGCATATTTTTTTATTGCTTAAATATTGTGCGTTTCGCTGATATTTTATGTTTCACGTGAAACATTTGTATAAAATATGCGACATAGAATTATAGCAAATTAGCACAATTGGGTAACATACAATATCTTATAAATAAGACTTAAGTTTATTTTTTGTTTTAGCCGATTTTAAGCTGTATTTGCAATATATTGAGTTAACTTTATGCAAAAATAATCACGCTATCTTCTTATATATTAGATACTTAGTGCCGGTTTTTAGATATTGAAAAATATTATTAACACATTATGATATGAAATCAATGTGTTTTAAATATAAAATGTATAATATCGCATTGAATTTAATGGTATTATGATATTTGGCAGTTTCCGGTACATATGAAAACACTTAAATCAAGCAATGGGGCATAAATGAGACTCCCGTTTAAAGCAGATATGCAGGATATTAAAAACCATTTAATATAATCTCATTATATTGTCGCAAAAATAAAAAATTATGGAGTACATTAACATTGATTGATGAAGGCAGGATTGTTAATTCTTAATTTTTTCACAACATTTATTAATCTTATGTATTATATTTAGTTAGAATAATGGAGGTGCTTATGGCACAGAAAATACTCCTGTTTATACTGCTTACAATTTCATGTCTGAATATTTCTTATTCATGGGATACAACTGCTGCAAAATTTTATCCTTTAGCTGTTGGTAATAAATGGTCATACCGGTACCAGCAAATTGCATATAATTGTTTAGTTATTACCCAGCAATATGATTACATTATTACAATAACAGATTTAGTGACAAAGCCTAATGGAAAAAAATACTATCAGTATTCCGATGGAAGATTGGAAAGAATTGACAGCACAACTATGAATGTATATAAATACAGCGGGAATTCAGAATGCCTGATTGATAGTTTATTTGCAAAGATTGATGATAACTTCTATAGCTGCAGATATACGTGGACAATGTTAACACAATCAGAAGTTACGGATACAAATTCAATACTTTTTGCCGGGACTCAAAGAAAAATTAAAATTATCACCTGCAATGCGATGATTGGTGAACATTATTATTTGATGCAGGGTATCGGAATACATACACACAGACTTTGTGAATTTGGAGGAATGCGTGAATTTCTGAACGGTTGTATTATTAATAATGTTCAATATGGAAATATTGTAGGCACAGAAATTAATTCATCCGGTGTTCCGGTAAAATCTTCATTAGCTCAGAATTATCCCAATCCTTTTAATCCATCCACTGTAATAAAATACGATGTTGCTAAAACAGTTTATGTCCGGATTGTTGTATTTAATTTACAGGGGAAAGAAATAGTTAAATTGGTAGATGAAGAAAAAACTCCCGGAACATACAAAGCTGAGTTTTCAGGTGAAAGTCTGGCATCAGGAATTTATTTCTATCGATTATTTGTTGAAGGTATTTTTATTGATTCCAAAAAGATGGTGCTGCTCAGATAATCTGTAATTCTGTGTTGATAAAAGTATTACAAGAAAATATATTTGGGAACTACAATTCATTTGCACTGCTTTATTAATCAAATATTTATTTAAGCAAAAATATTCAAATTATGAAAGCAGAAAACTCTTTGCAAAATCAACTTATCGATTATCTTGAAAACCAATACACTCACAGGTCACTAGCAGATGCAGCCAAAGATTTACCGGATGAACTGATAAATGTAAAACCGGAGAATGTACCTTATACTTTCTACCAAATGCTTGAACACATCCGCATTACACAAATTGATATGATTGATTTCATAAATAATCCAAATTATAGAGAATTGGAATGGCCGAAAGATTTCTGGCCTGATGAAAAAGTGAAGGCAACTAAAGATATGTGGAATGAATCCGTTGAAAAATACCAAATGGATTTAAATACATTGAAAGATATCATAAAAGGAGCGGATGATAATATTTTCGAGAGAATTCCGCATGGCACAGGGCAAACAATATTCAGAGAAGTACTGCAGGTAATAGACCATAACAGTTACCACATAGGAGAATTAATATTAATGCGGAAACTCTGCAATGCGTGGGGAAAGTAGAACAATGACGAATGACGAATTTATGGTTGCAGGTTGGAAGTTGCAGGTTGCAGGTTACAAGTTACAGGTTGAGAAGTTAAAAGTATAATTCGGAATTCTCAATTCGAAATTCGAAATTAAGGGAACAGTGTCAAGTGTTAGTTGGGAAATATGGATAATCTTAAATTTACTGAAATGTTTACCAAAGAAAGAAAGAACTTAGATTAAAAAAAATTCACCTGACACCTGCCGGAGACAGGCATGGATCTACGACTTGTCTAAAACCAATTGCAAATTTTTCAATCTTCCAACATTCCAACATTCCAACCTTTCAACCCCATCTCCACTACAATTCTTTTACCAAATTTTATTGTTTTGAAAGTGTAGGTTTAATTAGGTATATTTATCAAATTATGGTAGATTCTCCCTATTTTGTAGATAAAGACAAATTTTCTGAAGCTGAAAAAGCCAGGGCTTCACGTAGTTTGTGGTACTATTCCTGGATACGTTTTAAGAGGAACAGGCTTGCTATGGCCGGATTGGTTTTGATTGTTTTCCTGATTTTGGTTGCTGTGACTGCCGGGATTATTTCTCCTTTTGACCCGATTGACCAAACTCTTGAATACGCTACAAGACCAATTGGCTTTAAAGGTAATGTTTTAATCAGGGCTGATAATAACCGTGAAGATTATATTCCTATTAAATCCATTAACCGCATTTCAAATGATTCTGTCTTTTATATTGATTACACAGGTAATGCAGCAGCAATAGGTATATCAGAGTTGAGAAAGGGAGATGAAAGTGACTGGCATGAAGAACCAAGGTATGTTTTGGGTACAGACCGTTACGGCAGGGATATATTAAGCCGGTTAATCTATGGAAGCAGGGTAAGCTTATCAGTAGGATTGATATCTGAAAGTATTTCAATTTTTATCGGTGTGTTCTTAGGTGCACTTGCAGGATATTTCAGGGGAAAAGTGGATGCATTTGTAATGTGGTTCATAAATGTTATTTGGGCTTTCCCGTCAATACTGTTTATCATTGCTCTTTCTGTTGTTCTGGGTAAAGGATTCTGGCAGTCATTTGTTGCTATCGGATTAACAGGCTGGGTGGATATTGCAAGAATAGTAAGAGGTCAGTTCTTTTCATTAAGAGAGACCGAATATGTTGAAGCAACACGGGCATTAGGCTATAAGCCGATAAGGATAATATTCAGGCATATACTGCCAAATACAATCGGTCCTATAATTGTTACAGGTACTGCAGGCCTTGCGACAGCAATCATTTTCGAGGCAAGCTTAAGCTTTCTCGGATTAGGTGTTCAGCCGCCGACACCAAGCTGGGGACAAATGGTTTTTGACGGTTATAAGTATATTGTAGCAGGAACAAATTGGGGTTTGGCTGTATTTCCATCAATAGCAATTATGCTAACCGTATTCGCTGTTAATTTAGTCGGTGATGGATTGAGAGATGCTTTTGACCCTAAAATGAAGCGTTAATTATAATGACAGAACTAAAATATAATTTTTTGCTCTTTTAAAATATCTATGGATGATTTTAAATACATTTATTTTTTAACTAAAGCCGAAGGTCTCGGTGCTGTTAGAACTAAAAAATTAATTGATGTATTTAAAGACCCGGAGATAATCTTTAAAGCGTCATATAATGAGCTTGTTAATGTAGACGGCATCAGCCATAATATTGCAAAGGCAATCAGAAGACAATACGCAAACACTGATAAGCTTGAAAGTGATTTTGAATTACTTCTGAAGAAAATTGATAAGCTTAATATCAGGGTGAGTGTTTATACGGATAAAGATTATCCGAATTTACTGAAAAAGATTTATGACCCTCCGGTTATTCTTTATTACAAGGGCTGTGCAAACGATGGGCTGAACAATGCATTGGCGAACGGTATTGGTATTGTTGGCACAAGAACGCCAAGTGAATATGGAAAGAAGATATCAGCCGTATTTGCAGAAGAGCTTTCATCAATCGGTGTAACGGTTATAAGCGGTTTCGCAAGAGGTATAGATACAATAGCTCATAAAGCAGTTCTTTCAAACAATAAAAGGAAGAGCTCCACTGCAGCAGTTTTTGGTAACGGAGTTGATGTGGTTTATCCTCCTGAAAACAGGAAGCTGTATGATTCAATGTGTGAAGAAGGTTTAGTCATATCCGAGTGTGATATCTCAGCAAAACCCGACAGTGTGAATTTTCCCAGACGCAACAGAATAATAAGCGGGCTGTCATATGGAATACTGATTGTTGAAAGCGGTAAAGAAGGCGGAGCATTAATAACGGCAAGGTGTGCTCTCGACCAGTCAAGAGAAGTGTTTGCTGTACCGGGAGATATAAATTCAAAGGTCAGCAGGGGAACTAATGAACTGATTAAGAACGGGCTGGCTAAGCTTGTTAATAATATTGATGACATTCTTGAAGAACTGCATGGTAAGATGCGAAATATTAATGGCGAAAAAATTGTTGAGAATAGAGTAACAGCCGGTGACCTGAAAGGGAACGAAAAGATACTATTCGAAATTATTTCAAACAATAACGATGCTATGCACATAGACGCAATATCTGAAAAAACAGGGTTTAATATATCAGATTGCCTGGTACTATTGTTAAATCTGGAGTTTAAAGGGTATATAAAACAATTACCCGGTAAAATTTTCAATATTTCATAAACTATATTTTATTTTATTATATTAATTATATATAAAATTTTTTCCTATTAATGCTGAAAAATATACAAATACTTGGAATACAACAGAAGCTATCTCCTCAGCTCATACAAGCACAGCTTTTACTTGCTGTTCCTACGCTTGCACTTGAACAGGAAATTAAATTACAGCTTGAGTCTAATCCTCTTCTTGAAGAATTAACCGAAAATGACCAGGAAGAAACAGAAGAAAAAGAAGTAAAAGAAACTGAGACTGAAACAACAGCAGAAGAAACACCCGAAGCTGATGATACTTTACCGAAAGGTGATGAGGAAACATATGACCTGGATGAATGGTACGATTATTCCGATAATCAAATTGACGGGTATAAGTCACCTGAGCAATATGAAAAACAAAGCCAGACCGACTATGACAACAAAACAGATTACCTGATTAACAAAAGCAACCGTTTAAAAGAGACACCTTTAGACCAGCTTCACAGGTCGGGGCTTGAAGAAAAATATATATTAATTGGTGAAGAGATTATAGGAAGCCTTGATGACGACGGCTACCTGAGGGATTCTATTGATGATATAATTTCAGATATAGTAAAACAATATAACTTTGAGGTAACACATGAAGATGTCGAAAAGGTTATTAAGATAATTCACAGGTTTGACCCGATTGGTTTAGGTTCCAGAAATTTACAGGAATGCCTTTCAGTTCAGATTGAAGAGCTTAATATTGATAATGAAACAAAAGAGCTTTGCCTGAAGCT
Organism: Ignavibacteriota bacterium; assembly: GCA_003820375.1. Taxonomy (GTDB): domain Bacteria; phylum Bacteroidota; class Ignavibacteria; order Tepidaquicellales; family OLB5; genus RPQH01. The sequence continues at coordinate 14,020 of RPQH01000043.1, read as the reverse complement.
AGTGAATGAATGTTTCAATGAGTTTAAATCAAAACATTATGAAAAGCTTTCAAAGCAGCTAAAGATACCCCTTGAAAAAGTAAATGAGCTGTTCAATATTATTCATAAGCTTAACCCTATCCCCGGAAATATTGACGGAGCCCCGGAAAGAGAATATATCTATCCTGATTTTATTGTTACAAAAGTAGGTGATGAACTTGTGGTTGAATTGACGGATGAATATATACCATCAATCAAGATAAGCAGGAGATATGTAAAGATGCTGAAATCAAAAGGGACACCAAGACAGACGAAGGAATTCCTGAAAAACAAGCTTGATGCTGCAAAGTGGTTTATGAACTCTATTGTTTCAAGGCGTGAAACTATGATGAAGGTAATGAAAGCAATTGTTGAAAGGCAAAGGAAGTTTTTTCTTACCAATGGTGAAAACCTGAAGCCTATATATGAAAAGGATATTGCATCGGATATTAACATGGATATTTCTACAGTCAGCAGGACAGTAAGAAATAAATATGTTCAAACAGATTTTGGAACATACGAGTTAAAATATTTCTTTAGCAACCCGATACAAATGGATAGCGGTGAAGATGTATCAAGCAAAATAGTAAAAGAAAAGATAAGGGATTTTATTGAAAAAGAAGATAAATCAAAACCATTAAGTGACGATAAACTAACTCTGTTAATGAACGAGATAGGTTATCCGATAGCAAGAAGAACGGTAGCAAAGTACAGGGAAGCAATGAAGATTCCCAAAGCAACTTTACGCCGTAAAATAGTTCTATAATTAAAAAGAAAGAGGAATTGAAAAACCAAATCAGAAGTACAACCGTAATTGGCTTGATCAAAGATGGTATTGCATCTATGGGCAGCGATGGTCAGGTAACAATGTCAAACACAATATTAAAACATAATACAAAAAAAGTCAGGAAGCTTTATAATAATAAAGTAATTGCAGGATTTGCAGGTTCAACAGCCGATGCTTTAACATTATTCGATAAGTTTGAAGCAAAGCTTGAGCATTATAAAGGCAATCTGCAGCGTGCGGCAGTTGAGTTAGCTAAAGAGTGGAGAACCGACAGGTATTTAAGACGCCTTGAAGCTCTGCTTGCGGTAATGGATACTAAAACCGCATTAATAATATCGGGCAGCGGTGATGTAATAGAACCTGATGACGGTATAGTAGCTATAGGTTCAGGCGGAAGTTATGCTACCGCAGCGGCACGGATGCTTGTTAAATATTCAGACCTTTCAGCGCCTGAAATTATTAACGAATCTTTAAAAGTTGCTGCCGATATCTGCATATATACTAATGACCACATTACAATAGAGGAGCTTAAGGTATGAAAGATAAACTTACCGGAACAGAAGAAAGCAAAGAAGAAATCAAAAGAGACGGGAAAAGCGGCTCCGGAGATAAAAAGAAGAATAAAATGAGCAACGCTACATTTTATGAAATACAGGAACTTACTCCTTCGCAGATTGTATCTGAGCTGAATAAATTTATTATCGGTCAGAACAATGCTAAAAAATCTGTTGCTATTGCATTAAGAAACAGGTGGAGAAGGAAAAATGTAAAAGATAGTCTCAAAGAAGAGATAATGCCTAACAATATAATACTCATTGGACCAACAGGAGTAGGCAAAACAGAAATTGCAAGGCGACTGGCAAAATTATCCAATGCACCGTTCATAAAAGTTGAAGCATCCAAATTCACTGAAGTAGGCTATGTAGGGCGTGATGTTGAATCAATCGTGCGTGAAATAACAGACCTTGGTGTAACCATGGTTAAGACGGAAAAAAGTGCAGAGGTTCAGAAGAAGGCGGAGTATTTAGCTGAAGAAAGAATACTTGATATACTGGTACCACCTGTAAAAAGAAAAAATCCGGATGAAGGCGGGAGTACAACATCTACATTGGGTTTTTCGGCACACTCGGCTGCTGAGGTTGAAAAAGAAGATAATTTCAAGACGAGGGAAAGATTCAGGGAGATGCTGCAAAACGGTGAGCTCGATTCACGAATAATTGAAGTGGATATATCCGGCGATAATTTTCCCGTGATGCAGGTGCTGGGTCCGATAGGGCTGGAAGATATGGGGATTAACCTTCAGGATATGTTTGGAAGCATGATGCCGAAGAAGGTTAAGAAAAGAAAAATGACAGTTGCCGAAGCTAAGGTTACTATAACACAGGAAGAAGCTAACAAGCTTATCGATATGGAAGCTGTTGTTAAAGAAGCTATCACAAGAGTGCAGGAATACGGAATAGTATTTCTCGATGAGATAGATAAAATTGCAGGCGGCGGCGGTAAAGGACACGGACCTGATGTATCAAGAGAAGGTGTGCAAAGAGATTTATTGCCTATTGTCGAAGGTTCAAATGTAAGCACAAAATACGGCATGGTAAAAACAGACCATATTTTGTTTATTGCATCGGGTGCTTTTCACCAGGCAAAGCCAAGCGACCTGATTCCTGAATTGCAGGGTAGGTTTCCTATCAGGGTTGAGCTGAACAGCTTAACCGAGCGGGACTTCGTGAAAATATTAACCCAGCCAGAAAATGCTTTATTAAAACAATATATTGCTTTAATGGAAGCTGAGAGTATCAAGCTTGAGTTTGATGAAGAGAGCATAAAAGAAATTGCCCGGATAGCAGCTGAAGTAAATGAGCAGGTTGAAAATATCGGTGCCAGGAGGCTTCATACTATATTAACTACATTGCTGGAAGATATACTTTTTGATGCACCTGACAAAATTAAGGTTAATAAAATTGTAGTTACAAAAGATATCGTTAATGAAAAATTAAAAGATATCGTTAAGAACAGAGATCTAAGCAGATACATTTTATAAATACTCCCGTTAAGGGAAAATAAAAGGAGTAATGAATGAAAAAATTATTTACATGGTTTGTTCTTGTATTTATATTGTTAAGCCAGGTGTATTCCCAGGAATTACCAACCCTGAAATCAAAAAGTGACTTTAGCTTAAAAGGGAGCTCAATTGAAACTCCGTTATCAAAATATTCAAAGCTGTCTTTAAATAAAGATATGCAGGTCAAAAAAAGAAAAACTATTTCATCTTATTACGGTGCGGGATATTCATTTGTAATTTTTACTGCAAAGGATATGAATGAAGGATACCCTGTATTCGATACAAGAAAAGGTGATTTTTTAAGTGAGATAAACCTATATTTTGGCTTTTCAATTGCAAGAGCTTTAACCCTTGAGATTGAACCGTCTCTTTTGTTCACTAACAATGACAGGGCAGTTACTTTTTTTGTCGACCCAGCTTTTACTTATGCCGGTCAGACCAGCAATTATGTAACTGCTTATCATTTAAGTATGTTATCGCTCATTCCGGTAGTTAATGCAAGGTTCTTCCCGTTTTATACGCAAACAACAAGCTTTGCAAGGTTATTCTTCATTGGCGGAGGAGCAGGTGCAGCATGGATAAAAGAGGACTATGATTATTATCTCGGTCAGCTGAATTATTATGGCTCTACGTTTTTTACAGGCTCAACCAGCCAGTGGCAGCCGGTATTAAGAGTAATGACAGGGTTTACAGGTTCAGGCGGGCAGTTCGGTTTTGGTGGGGAATTAAGATATAATATTATTCCTTTATCACAGAACAACGAGTTGTTTATAACCCGTACTGCACCCAACTTTAACAGCGTTGATTTGACTTTGAGATTTTATTTTAGTTTGTAATAATTTAAGGTAGTTAACGTAAATACTTAAAGGGGCTCAAAGCCCCTTTTTTTATATTTAAGTTTCATCAATATGAAGTGCCGGTTTTACTGAAGATTAAAAACTATAACCCAGTGGCTTTTTGATATCACCAAAAGTGCTTGGATTCTCTTCGTTAGAAATGGGTTTATAATTACTCAGAAAAACCACCTCACCGCGCAGCTGAGGGTCTATATTTGAATCTTCCGGCTTTTTTTTATACTTTTTTAATTTGCGGGTTATATTGTTGTATTTTTTTTTAGCGGACTTTCCGTCATTAAAAATAAATTCCATATCGTTGTTATTCCATAATATAACTTTTAATTTTTTATCTTCAAGCTCTATATTTTTAATAAATTCCATTGGAAATACTATATCGGCAATTTCAATATTCATATATTATTTTTTTAAATGTTAATCTGCAAAATAACTTAAAAAACTTTATCCAAACAATAAGTAATAATACTGGTTTTGAAAAAATAAACTACGTACGTGAAAAGGTTCCCGGAGACGTGCATTTAATAGATTACAATTTAAAAGCTTAGAACACCACCGGGTTCCCGGGGCTGGCAGATGGGACAGATTGAGATAGATATACGCAAGTATTCCCCGGTTATTTCATTTTCAGCAGCAGGAATAACATAGACATATCTCACCACCCGCAATAGCAGCCGCAGGTTTCATTCTTATACACAAATTTATCCTTCTTCACACACATCTTTTGTCCGTGGTTAAAGGTGTTGTTCAATTCAGGGTTGTGCCTGATTAAAAGCGGCAAATCAATTTCCTTCATATCACTAAAATAGAATCTGCATTTATCACAAATCTTTTCATTCTTTTCCATGTACCAAAATAAAAAAAACCGGACTTTTATGAGTATCATAAGCAGATATTATATTGCATATATTAAAAATATATATTATTATTGTACCGCTTAATCCATATAAATTTATGGAGCGGAGGACCCGATAATTTGGGGCGGATCACAGAAATGTGTAAGGTTTTAACTTCTTGACCTGAGCCCGTCAGCTAACTTCGCAGGCTTAATGAAAGGAGTAATTTATTTTGACAAACCAGGATTCTCCGGAACCCCCCCAACAAAATTTTAAATTAAAAAAATTATTATTTGGTACTGCCCGGAATCTAAAAGACCCCGGCATTCTGCATAAGCTTGCACTTATACCATTCTTTGCATGGATTGGCCTTGGTGCAGACGGTTTATCTTCTTCCTCATACGGACCTGAAGAAGCATACAGAACTTTAGGGAGCCATACATATCTGACATTTATGTTAATTGCAGCTACACTGTTTACTGTCAGTGTTATATCGTATTCATACAGCAAGCTGATAGAACAATTTCCCGGCGGCGGCGGGGGATATGTAGTAGCAACTAAGTTACTTGGAAGCTCTATTGGTGTTGTATCAGGCAGTGCTTTATTTGTTGACTATATACTAACAATAACGGTATCTATTGCAGGAGGAGGTGATGCACTGTTTAGCTTGCTTCCAATCAATTACCATGTGTATAAATTACCTGTAGAATTTATTGTAATTGGATTGCTTATCATGATGAACCTGAGAGGTGTTAAGGAATCTGTTCTTTTTTTGATGCCTATATTTATCACTTTCGTATTAACACATTTATTGCTGATAGGCACCAGTGTGTATGTGAATCTCTCAAATATTCCAATCGTAGTAAACAATGCAGCTAATGAATTTCAATATGGCTTGCAAACTCTTGGATTCACCGGTTTGCTTTTGATATTCTTCAGAGCATACTCTCTTGGCGGCGGTACCTATACAGGTATAGAAGCAGTATCAAATGGTGTTGGTATATTAAAAGAACCAAGAGTAAAAACTGCAAAAAAGACTATGCTGTATATGGCAGTTTCACTTGCACTTACTGCAGGCGGTTTGCTGGTGTGTTATCTCATAACCAATATTAAACCTGCTGAAGGTCAAACTATGAATGCCGTGTTGTCTAAGAATGTATTTACAATTTTTAATTCAGATGTATTTAATACAGGATATATCATATCTTCAATAACCGTCATTTCAGAAGCTGTGCTTTTACTTGTAGCAGCCCAGACCGGGTTTATTGATGGTCCGAGGGTGCTTTCAAACATGGCGGCTGATGGATGGTTCCCAAAACGGTTTGCTTTTTTATCCGACAGGTTAACAATCAAAAATGGAATATTTGCTATTGGGCTGGCTTCAGTGGCTATGCTTCTTTATACTTCAGGACATATTGGAATGCTGGTAGTTATGTACAGCATAAATGTGTTCTTAACGTTTTCTTTATCACAGCTTGGGATGATGCGATTCTGGAAACAGAATAACAGGAAAAAAGGAGCAAAGAAAAATTTTATCATGCATACAGTTACTTTCACACTGTGCTTCCTTATCCTTGTTGTTATGGCTTTCGAAAAATTTACCGAAGGTGCATGGGTTACGGTTATGGTAACGGTTGCTATTATAAGTTTATGCTTTGCTATAAGAAATCATTATTTTACAATTAAAAAGAAGTTAAAAGAGCTGGATGTAATGCTTGATGATTTGCCGGAATTTCAGGGTGATTATGAGTCAGTTAAATTTGATACAAGCAAACCAACAGCAGTAATTTTAGTTGAATCATACAGCGGTTTAGGAATGCATATTTTTCTTAATATCATAAAAAATTTCAGGAAGTCATTTCATAATGTTTTATTTGTCAGTGTTGGAACAGTAGATTCCGATCTTTTTAAGAATCATGACCATCTAAATGAAGTTACCAATAACACAACAACCGCATTAGAGAAATATAAAGACTTATCATACCGCCTGGGTTTCCCGGCAAATTATGTTTATGATATAAGTACCGATGTAGTTGAAACAGCCGCCGGTCTTTGTATGAAAATCTCAAAAAAATATCCGCATAGTATATTTTTTCTCGGGGAATTGATATTTGAAAAAGCTAAATGGTATCACAGGATACTTCATAACCAGACTTCTTATGCAATATTCAGGAAAATCAGGTACAGCGGTTTCCCGATGGTACTGATACCTGCAAAGATTTTAGGGTAATAGGTCTGAAAATTGATATGGGATAAGGGGTGGTGAGTTGCAGTCATCTTCCCTTATCCTTTTTAATTTCGAATTGCGGATTGTGAATTTCGAATTAAAACTCCGAAAATTTCCTATGTTTCAATCTTTCAATTCGCAATTGACAATTCGAAATTCGAAATTGTAAGAGGGTTAGTATTTTTGAAAATAAATATGTTGTTAAAACAGAGCGGAAAATGAATAATTAAAGTTATAAAAATCAATTAATAAGCAAAATTTATTTTTTTATATTCCGGATATTACGTAGATTTGTCGAGACGTTCTCATAATAAAATTAATATTAAGGTGATTTAAATGTTCGTAAAAAAACTAAAATCTTTCATCTTAAATATTAATTTACTGCAATAAGCAGTATGAAAAAGTTAATGAACAAAATAAAATAATATGGTTTAAATTTTAAAGTAACCGTTACATTTTTTTATTCCAATTTTCATTAATTTTAATTATAAAATATCATGGAAAATAATTACAAGATATTATTTATCCTTGCCCTTCTCAGTTTTTTCTCAAATTCACTTATATCCCAGCAATGGGTTGCCGTGTACAACGGACCTTCAGGTTCAATAGATTCTGTCAGAAATATTGTTGTTGATAATTCCGGAAATATTTATGTAACAGGAAGCAGTACAAGTTCAAATGTTCTTGATTACACCACATTAAAATATAATTCCGGCGGAGTTTTATTATGGGAATCCAGGTATGACTTTTCTGCACACAATATTGATGATGCTCAATGGATTACAATAGATAATTCAGGAAATGCTTATGTAACAGGATACAGCCGGTCAGGAACAACATCAGGTACAACGGACTTTGCAACGATTAAGTATAATGCAGATGGTGTTATGCAGTGGTCAGCAAGGTATAATGGACCTGCAGGCAGTGCAGACTTTGCCGTAAAAGTGGCAGTAGATATTTCCGGAAATGTATATGTAACCGGCTGGAGCAGCGCCAACGGAACAATCATTGATTATGCAACGATAAAATATAACCCATCCGGAATTCAGCAGTGGGCCGCAAGATATAACGGTCCCGGAAACAGCCTTGATGCACCTTCAGCATTAGCAGTAGATAATTCGGGGAATGTTTATGTGACCGGATGGAGCCGCTCTACAGCTATTTCAGGTTCTGAGGATTACCTGACAATAAAATATAATTCAAATGGTGCTGAGCAATGGGTAGTAAGGCACAATGGTCCCGGCAACTGGACTGATGCTGCTGCTTCTTTGGCATTGGATAATTCCGGTAATGTTTTTGTTACAGGTCATTGCTATTCAACTGAAGCATTAAGCGATTATTGCACTATAAAATACAATTCTGCCGGTATTCAGCAATGGACAGCAACATATAATAATAATGCTTTTAATGGTACTGACTTAGCTAAAATGGTAATAGTTGATAATTCCGGGAATGTGTATGTAACAGGGGCAAGCGGAACTGAGTATCCTTTTGGATACCCGAATTATGTAACTGTTAAATATAATTCATCAGGTGTTCAGCAATGGGTAATGGCTTATAACGGTACCGGTAATGGTCCGGATGAACCATCTTCGATTGCATTGGATATTTACGGAAATATTTGCGTTACCGGTAAAATAACAATGCCCGGATTCTTTTATGATTTTGCAACCGTGAAATATAATCCGAATGGTACACAGTTATCAGCATTAATATTTAATGGTGCGAGTAATATGCAGGATGGAGCAACATGGGTTACTACAGATAACTCCGGAAATATGTATGTGGCAGGCAACAGTATGTATTACAATAATTATTCATCCGATTTTGTTCTCATTAAATATTCTTCCAATCCAACCGGTATAAAACAAATTTCTCCGGAAATACCGGTATCATTTATACTGGAACAGAATTATCCAAATCCATTTAATAATGAAACAAAAATCAGATTTCATTTACCAAAACAAAACAATGTAGATTTGAGGATATATAATGCAATGGGAAAAGAAGTAGAAATAATTTTAAGAGAAAATCTTGGTGAAGGAATTTATGAATTAAAATATGATGCTTCTAAGTTATCTTCAGGAATATATTTTTACAGAATGATTACAGATAATTTTAACGAAACGAAAAAAATGATTTTAACAAAATAAAAAAACAACCCTGATTAATTTCGGATTAAAAAGTAAAGAGGACAATGGGTGATTATCACCCCTTGTCCTCAATCCATTTCAAATCTTTAATTTGCAATCTGCAATCTGCAATCTGCAATCTCTCAATCCCTCAGCAATTCCCTCGAAATCACTATTCTCTGTATTTCAGAGGTGCCTTCATATATCTCGGTAATTTTTGCATCTCTCAGGTATCTTTCAACCAGATATTCTCTTACGTATCCATATCCGCCATGTACCTGGATTGCCTCAAGAGCATTATTAACGGCTACTTTACTTGCAAGAAGCTTTGCCATTGCTGCTTCTTTATGGTAAGGTTTATGCTGGTCTTTCAAATAAGCTGATTTTAAAGTAAGCATTCTTGCCGCATCAACATTTGTTGCCATATCGGAAAGCTTGAATTGTATTGCCTGCAAATTGGAAATCGGTGCATTGAATGCTTTTCTTTGTTTGGAGTACTTCACAGCGGCTTCAAGTGATGCCTGTGCTATTCCCAATGCCTGTGAAGCAATTCCTATTCTGCCGCCGTTAAGTGTTTCCATTGCGATTTTAAAGCCCATGCCTTCACTGCCTAATACCTGGTCTTTATGAACTTTTAAATTTGTAAAGCTGACGGAGCATGTATCAGAGCTTCTGATTCCAAGCTTATCTTCTTTAACTCCTGTATCAAGTCCGGGAGTATCTTTATCGATAAGGAAAGTTGAAATTCCTTTATATCCTTTTTCTTTATCGGTAGCTGCCATAACAAAATAAACATCAGCATTCTTTCCGTTGGTTATCCAGTTTTTTATACCATTCAATATGAAATAATCTCCGTCTTTTTCAGCAATAGTTCTTTGCTGTGTAGCATCGCTTCCTGCTTCAGGTTCTGAAAGGCAGAAACATCCGAGCAATTGACCTGCTGCCAATGGTTTTAGAAATCTTTCCTTCTGCTCTTCAGTACCCCATTTTTCAATACCGTAACAGACGAGAGAATTATTAACTGACATAATCACACCAACCGAAGCATCAACCTTAGATATTTCTTCCATAGCAAGCACATAGCTGATAGTATCAAATCCTGCACCGCCCCATTCCGGAGGAACCATCATACCCATAAATCCGTATTCACCCATTTTCTTAACTATTTCAAACGGGAATTCTGCTTTAATATCTCGCTCTACCGATGACGGGGCAATTTCGTTTTCTGCAAAATCTTTCGCAGTATCTCTTATTGCAATCTGTTCTTCTGTGAAATTAAAATCCATTTTATTATTTTATTAATGTAGTTCTTTTAAATATTATTTATTTCTTTTATATTTTTACGAATTTAAGAAAATTCTAAGGTTGTTCAAATACAGAAAAGTGATTGAACACCTCACCCCAACCAAAGTTGTCATTCCCGCATGCTTTTAGCGGGAATCCATATTTCAATGATACTGATAATCTTTAATGAACTATAGTATTACATTTTTTTATTCTTTCGTGTTTATCAAAAACTTCAATGCTTGTAATCTATCCATGTCAACTTTAGTGGATTCCCGCCTACGCGGGAATGACAGGTTGCGTGGCATGCGGGAATGACACAAGCACTATCTACTTACCATACTCATAAAACCCTTTGCCGGATTTCCTTCCGAGATATCCTGCCGCTACCATTTTTTTCAATAGGGGACAAGGACGGTACTTTGAATCACCTAAGCCAAAATGCAGCACTTCCATAATTGAAAGACATACATCAAGTCCGATAAAATCTGCTAATGTCAGAGGTCCCATCGGGTGAGCCATGCCAAGCTTCATTACTGTATCGATAGCTTCGGGAGTTGCAACACCTTCCATAACGCAATACATTGCTTCATTAAGCATTGGGAGTAAAATCCTGTTGGATATAAATCCCGGGTAATCCTGTACTTCAACAGGTACTTTATCAATTTTTTCGGATAATTCTTTAATACACTGAAATGTTTCATTGCTTGTTGCAAGTCCACGGATTACTTCAATCAGTTTCATAACAGGAACAGGATTCATGAAGTGCATGCCGATTACTTTATCAGCGCGTTTTGTATTAGCTGCAATTTCAGTAATTGATATTGATGATGTATTTGAAGCAAGGATTGTCTCCGGTTTGCAGTGTTCATCAAGTGATATAAATATATTCTGCTTTATATCATGATTTTCAGTTGCAGCTTCAACAACAAGGTCAGCATCTTTTGCATCTGCAAGTGATGTCGATGAGGAAATATTGGCAAGAGTAGCATTTAACTGCTCTTCAGTAATAGAACCTTTTTTTAACTGCCTGTCAAGATTTCCTTTAATTGTTTTCAATCCGCGTGCAAGAAACTCATCTTTTATATCAATAAGCTTTACATTGTAGCTGTTTAAAGCAAACACATGAGCAATACCATTGCCCATTGTTCCTGAACCTATAACTGCTATGTTTTTTATGTTCATGTTTGTATTTCTACTCCGTGATGAAAAATGTTAAAATTAATTAAATAAAAAATTATCAGGTAACTTAATACGTTTCCAATTGAAAGCGGAATAAACAGTTTCTTAAAAGAGTACTTCCAAATTGCCATCACAACCAGGATTTCAATTAATATACTGCCAAAGCACATGAAAATGTAATTTAATATCCATGATACAGTGGAAAAGGAATCAAGTTGAAAAACCAAACCAATTGCTCCTTCAATAATGAGACTGAGAAACATAAATAGTAAAGTTCCCATAATTGCAGATACAATATTACCAACTAATGATATTAAAATACTTTTTAAAACAGGAACAGATAAAAATATTTTTATAGCTGCCGCTTCAAATGCAATAGTTAAAATAACAATATACCAAAACGTTAATATATCACCAACAATATATGCCGCCGGCCAAATTAAATCTGCTATAATCATTTAAATGTAAAATAAGTGTACAATTTTTCTGCAAACTCTGAAAGTCTGTAATCTTTTTCGAATTGGTAAGAATCATCTGCATATTGAATGGATATAGTATACATATAACCCTGCTTATATTTATCCGAATAAACTCCAAGATCAAACCTGCTTTGATTTAAAAACTTTGATTTCCTGTAAAACTTTGTGTGAATAATATATGCCTTCTCACCTGATTTTAGTATAACTTCCTTAGAATCGTAATTATAATTATGGGGAAAGACCCTGTCTTTATTTTGAGAATAACCCCTTTGAATACTTTCTTTAACCTCTTCAACACTTTGTTGCTCCATTTTAACAAATGAAACAACAACGATTATTGGATTGCCCTGGAATGTAATTGGATATGCTAATCCGCTTGCTTCAAACCAGTGAAGCATTCCATAAGCTGTCATATCTTTGTTTCTCCATTTTGAAGGAACAGAAAATGTATAATTTTCTCCTTCAATGGTCGTTAAATCATTCCAGATAGTTGTATCAGTTTGAGAATAAACAACAGATGATACCAATAAAATTAAAAGAACAAACAATAATGATTTCATTTGTGTAAGATATATTTATTTAAGTTACATTATATTGCAGATTTATTTTCTCTGCAATATAAAACATGAACTCTGTGTTTAATTTTCATAATTGCTGGGTGTAATAATCAAATGAAAGCTTGGAGTAATCTAAGTTAATCCATATCTTTCTCAAAGAGATCCCTGTGGGACAAAGTAAGACCTGACACTGCCCCAAGTACTTTCCCAAATAGAAATTTGGGAAAGAGGAGTTAGAGTAACTCTCCGTACTCTCAAACTCTCAAACTCTCAAACTCTCAAACTCTCAAACTCTCAAACTCTCAAACTCTCTCAACTATCATTGCAGTAGCTTCGCCGCCGCCATTGCAAAGTGTAACTAGTCCGTATCTTTTGTTCAGGCGTTTCAGGTTGTACATTAAATTTATTAACAACCTTGAACCTGACATGCCAATCGGGTGACCGAAAGCAATTGCACCGCCGGTTACATTTACTTTGTCAGGGTCTATATCTGCTATCTGGTTTACTGCACAGCTTACGACTGCAAATGCTTCGTTTATTTCGAACAGGTCAATATCATCTTTCGAAATACCCGCTTTTTTGCAGACCTTATCGATAACAAATCCCGGTGCTGTTGTAAACCACTCGGGTGCCTGTGAATGTGTTGCCTGTGCAATAACTCTTACCATCGGCTTTATACCCAGCTCATCCGCTTTTTTCTTTGACATCATTACAACTGCACCTGCACCGTCGTTTATCTTTGATGCATTGAATGCTGTGATTGTACCTTTTGAATCAAATGCAGGTCTTAATGCCATACCTTTTTTGAAATCAACCTTCATCGGTTCTTCATCATCATTCATTATATTTATAACATTACCTTTCTTATCCTTTATCTCTACCGGGACAATCATATCCTTTAAATATCCATTATTAATTGCTTCATGAGCTTTTTCATAAGATTTCTTGGCATATTCATCCTGCTGTTCACGTGTGATTTTATATTCAGTAGCACACATCTCACCGATATTACCCATATGAACATTGCCATACGGGTCCCATAAACCGTCGTGTATCATTCCATCAACAATTTTCCCGTTACCCATTCTGTAGCCGTTCCTTGCTTTATCAAGATAGTAAGGTGCATTTGACATAGATTCCATTCCGCCCGCAACAACGATACTTGCATCACCTATCATAATTGCCTGTACACCATACATTGCGGCTTTTAATCCTGAGCCGCAGACTTTGTTAACGGTGGTTGCAGAAACTGTGTCGGGGATACCTGCCCCAATTGCTGCCTGCCTTGCAGGTGCCTGTCCAAGTCCGCCTTGCAGAACACAGCCCATTATTACTTCATCAATTGATGAAGATTCTATGCCGGCCCGGCATACAGCTTCTTTTATTGCCAATGCTCCAAGCTGTGGTGTGGTAAATGATGCTAAATCACCGTTGAATGATCCTAAAGGAGTTCTTGCTCCTGCTACTATTACTACTTCTTCCATTATATTTTGTTGTTTAATTTATATTTTATATTATTTCAATTTTCTAAATTCTGTTATTATAATGTCACCCCTTCGGGGTTCTTTTCTTCATGGAATAAATTTTTCTACCATAATATCATCC
>RPQH01000042.1 GCA_003820375.1 Ignavibacteriota bacterium | reverse complement strand
TGAAAGGAGAGGGGGAGACATAAAAATATAGAACTTGAGTAATAATAAAATCTTAAAAGTAAAAGGAACTCCCCCTCTCCTAACACCTATCATAGGAGAGGGGGTCGGGGGGTGAGGACAGGATCTGAAATTACCTGTATATTTTTTTCGTAACAAATTGATTTATGATTTGCGTAAGGTGAATTACTAATTCACCTTACGCAATTTCGCGCGGATATTCTTGCTAAGTCTTATTATTAGAATGATTTTTATTTTTATAATAAATTATTTAAATAGGTATGTTAGTTAATAAACGAATAATCCAAAGACTTAGTAAGCTTAATGTGTGATATTATAAACTAACTAATACACCTTACGCAAAAAGAAGAAATCCCGAAGGGATGATATTATGGTAGAATGAATTTTTCACCCGGAAATAGAATCCCGAAGGGATGATATTATTAATGATTGAGATTAACTATTGATATTTTTTAAAAAACCGATAATGTCATCCCTTCGGGATTTTCCTTCATGCAGCAGATGTATTGCTACCATAATATCATCCCTTCGGGATTTTCATTCTTTGCGTAACATCACTTATTAAGTAATAATATAATTTTATTTATGTCATGCGATATATCATTTTATTTTTTCCATCATCTTCCCGAACATCTCTCTGAATTTCGGGCTGTATGCTTTTGAATCCGGGTCAAACTCATTTAAGCCATCCATGCCTTTTGCAAAAAGGGGCTCAAGCTTAACAGCTTCAGCGAAATATACTTTTGCATTTTCTATATCATTTTTTTCACTGTATGACATTGCAAGCCCGAGGTATGTTCTCACATTATCTTTGGCTCTTTCAAGATTTTTCAAAAAATGTTTTATTGCATCATCATATTTTTGCCAGTAAAAATAAGCCATTGCCCTGAAGTTGAGTGTATTTAAATCATCCGGTTTAAGCTCTATTGATTTATTAAATTCTGTTATAGCTTTTTCGTATTTTTGCGTTCTGTAATAAATGATGCCCCTGCTGAAATAAGCTTCAGCATATTCCGGGTCAAGCTCAATTGCCTTATTATAATCCGCTAAAGCGTTATCAAGATTATCTATTGCTTCATATGTAATACCACGGTGGTAATATATTTCTTCTCCTTCGGGATTAAGCTCTAGTGCTTTGGCGTAATCTTTGAGAGCTTTATCAAATTGGCCTAAGTTATGATATGAACCGGCACGGTCGTGATATAGTACAGGGTAATCGGGACTGATTAATATAGCTTTATTAAATGCAGCAATCGCTTCATCGTATTTATTTAAAGCATTATATATCAGACCTTCGTAGTCATATGCCTGTGTATAATCCGGTGCCAGCTCAATTGCTTTTTCCATATCATTCATAGCTTTATCATATTTCCCGGTTTCATAATAAATTGTTCCGCGGTTATAATATGCGCTTGCTTCTTTCGGGTCCATCTCAATTATTTTATCGTAATCAGCCATGGATTTATCCGGCTCATTAAGATAGTGATATGAAATTGCACGGTAAATATAAGCGTCAATATCTTTGGGATTATAATTAATTTCCTTTGTCATGTCCTCAACGGCATTTTCAAATTTCTGTAGTTTGTAATGAACAAGCCCACGTCCGTAATACACCAGTTGATTGCCCGGCTCTATATCCAATATCGTGTTATAATCTTTAAGTGCTTTTTCATATTGTCTTGTCTGTATATATGCATCGGCACGTGCAAAAAATACATTCGTGCATTTTGGACATATCTCGTTTGCTTTATTATAATATATTATTGCATTGTTGTAATCTTTTTCCTTAAAATATTTCTCGCCTTTGTTAAAATAATCAATTGCAGATTGGCTGAAGGAAGATGATATAAAACAAAAAAGAATTGTTGTAATGAATAAAATTTTAGAAGTTTTCAAAGTATTAACTTTCTAATTGTTCCATTAATTTCAAAAAGTTATAATCTTCTCAAAAGGTAATAACCAGCTTTTATATACTAATGATTTTACAGCAATTTATATATTTTGAATTAATTATTCGTTATAAAAAATGAGCTTACTTTAATGATATCATCTTTTATATAATTAAATAATTTTTACCGGTTAGCTAATTCATTTGAATGATAATGCTGTTGAAATATATTTACGGGCTTATCATTCTTGTGTTAATAACAAAAAATCCCGCTTTAAAAAAGCGGGATTTTCATTTCAATTAATTACACTATCTTAATTTTCCAGCATTTCAGCCGGCTTTTCACTCGCTAATGAAACATAAGTGCGGGCAAGTGTATCTTTACCGCTTCCAAGCACTGAACTTATTAATGCTAATGCATCTCCCTGACCGGATGGAGGTATAGCTCTTAATATCTGCTTCCAGATACATTCTTCCAGTACATTGAAAGCAGTCTGAACCTCCTGCAGTTCGAACCCGGAGAGGAAACGTTGTTTAGCCATCTTTTCTATGTAATTTATCATCGGGATTAAGTTCTTTTCTTCTACGCTCTGATGTGTCAGCTCGAGAAGTTTGGATATCTTTTTGCGTGTTTGCTCTGCACCGCCGTATTCGTAATGTTTAAGATTTGCGCGTGACATTAGTTCAAGTGATTCGGTTAAAATAGTGTCGGAACATTTTGATAGTAATTCATTTAAATCCATGGCATTGGTCTCCATAATGTTATGCAGTAATATTCTGCATATTAAAAATAGCATATAATTTGAGCGTTTACAAGGAAAAAAAAACTGGTTACAGGTTGCAGGTTGCAGGTTGCAAGTTGCAGGTTGCAAGTTGGTTGCCGACCCTTTGAACCTTATGAACCTTATGAACCTTATGAACCTTATGAACCTTATGAACCTTATGAACCTTATGAACCTTATGAACCTTTGAACCTTACAAACCTCATCCTCTCTGTTATTTGTTCTCTGCTATTTGTATTTTTGAAGGATATGGAAGAAAAAGAAACAATAATACGTTCAAAGCTGCTGTCGTCTTTCCCGGAGATTGTTCATGCTATGAGCACTATGCTGGGAGGATGTGAAAACCCGCCATTCTTTAATAACCTGAGCTACAGAGTTGGTGATGATGAAGGTACTGTAAAACAAAACAGAGATAAGTTTTTTAATTCACTGGGAATTGAAAACAGCCGGCTTGCAATTCCCCAGCAGGTGCATTCAGCAAATGTGAGAATAGTTGATGTACCGGGTTACTATAAGGATTTTGATGCACTGATAACAAGTAAAAAAGATGTTTACCTGATTATAAGTACGGCAGATTGCTATCCTGTGCTTGTGTACGATAAGGTAAACAAAATTGTGTCGGCAATTCACTCGGGATGGCGCGGCACACAAAAGAAGATATTAACCAATGCTATTGCAATAATGACTAATGAACTTGGTTCCAGGGCAGAAAACTTAGTTGTATTTATTGGACCCGGTATAAGTAAAGATAAATTTGAAGTTGGCAAAGAAGTTGCTGAAATGTTTGAAGATAAATATGTATACCCTTCATTGGGCAAATATTACATTGACCTTAAGTCAAATATACTTGACCAGCTTGCTTCACTCGGCGTAAGCATATCGAACATTGAATTTTCCGGGCTTTGTACTTATTGCGAAGAGGATTACCTGCACTCATACAGAAGGGACAGGGAAAGCTCAGGAAGAATGTTCAGTGTGATAGGGATGAAGGGCAATTAAGAATTGTGGTTATAAGTTGAAGGTTAAAGGTTACATGTTGCTTGCTGGAAAACAATGAAGCCGCTAAAGCAAAATTCTGCTTTAGCGGCTTTATAAAAAATTTAGAACTTCATTTCAACAACATAAAAGCTGTTTATTTTTGAAGTTGTAAAAGTTGCTGTGCCTGTGTTTGCGTCAAATTTAAATTCATAAATTCCGTCATAAACGACTCCGGCAGGTTTATCACCATAATAAACTGTGTATTCTGATTTACCCGTCTTTTCGTTATAATTATCAGTGGCAACATAAACCGGCTTGCCTTTGTAAAGATACAGGCTTTCAATATACTCATGTTCATCGTATGTATCTTTGTTTGTGACAACTATGTACCGGTAAATATACTTATTAATATTTTTCACTTTTTGTGCAATAAATGCGTAATTACCTGAATTATCCGTAAGAATATATTCTCCTGTAGTATAATCCGACATACTTAAGCCATTATAAGGTCCAAGCTCTTCATCTCCAATGTTGACCCAATATTTATCTGGTATCTTCTTTTCATAATTACCGTAATTAACACCTAAGCATATTATTTTACCTGAAGCTGCCGGGCTTAATTCAATTACTCCTTCGTAACTGTATTCATTTGTTTTATTTCCATTTACAATGAAACATTCATTATTTTTTTTAAATGCAGCATATAACGGTTCATCACCGGAAGGGAACGACAATGAATAAATATTTGAATATTTTTTTCCTTCTTTTCCATCTACCACAACAAAGGATTCATAAGTCCCTTTATCAATATTCTTAATTGTGGAAGCAATATAAGCAAGCTTTCCGGATGGGGTAAACTTATAATCATAAACACCGCCGTCATAAGTTTTTCCTTCAATGTTTCCTATAACTAATTTCTGGTTATATGAAGATTCATTAGATGGTGTTGCAGTGTAAACCGGCATATTATCGGAATTAAAAATTATTGGTCCGTATATATAGTTGTACTTCTTATATTCATTTTCACCATGAACTACAAATGTATTTCCCGAGTCATTATAAAATTTACCAGCATCACGTGCAACGTAAGCAAACGCTCCGTACTTATCCTGTGTAAATGTATATAAGTCGATATCAGAATAATGTTTCTGTTCAACATCTCCAATGACAAGAAATTTTTCATTTCCGGCTGCAGCAATAAAATATATCTTCCCATCAGAAGTAAAAGCCAGTTCTCCGTATGGCTCGCCCTCTCCTCCGACGGATGGTTTTACATAACACGGGATTATTTCATCATACGGCTTGCCGCGTGTCAGTTTGCCGTCTTTTATATTATAGGATACAATTAAATGCTTATTATTTTCCTTGCAAGCAAAATAGATTATACCGTCACGCTCAACCCACATTTCATTGATATAATCAAAATTTGCCAGCTTTTCATTATTTTTCATGAGAAAATATGTGAACGTGGTATCGGTTAAGTTATTGTATGCAATGTAATAGCTGTTGCCATCTTTATCAAATAATGTTTGCCAGGTCATAAAGTAATTGAACGGCTCGGTCTTTCCCTTATTTGTATATACCGTATATTTTGTTGTTGTTGTATCATAATCACCGTAAATACAGGCACCGGTGAGAGGATCTGCTTTTAAGCTGTAAATATCCAATGATTTTAATCCCGGGAACTCTGCAATTTTTTTCTCTGTAAATTTTTGGCTGTATAAATTTTGGAACGATAAAATTACAATTAATAACGTAAGAAGTTTTTTCATTTTAATAAATTAAGTTTTTGTTTTGTACGAAAATAACTTAAAAATTCCGGAATGTAAAATAGAATTTTAAAAATGATTCTTAGCAGAGAGCACTGACGGAATTAGGAAGGTCTATAATTAATTGGGCTTCTAATATTTAATTATCATATGAGCATGCAGGTTTATCAATTCACAATTTGCAATCTGCAATTCGAAATTAGTTTAATTTTCTTCCGTTAAATTTGTTCTTTCTTTAAACCTGATCATTTCGCCATCCTTTCCGGGTTTCTGGATAAATATTATCTCGTCAGTACTGAAGCCATTAACAAGCCGTGTGGTTCCTATCCTGAATCCTTTGGCTGTAGTTTCCGCAACCGAAAAGGTTTTACCTTCGTATTCAAAATCGAGGTTGTTTGTTTTTAGGAAGCTGCCTTCAATACCCAAACATATATGGTGCTGCATATAAACCAGCCGGTATTCAATGCCGTATTGTTCAAGAAGTGAGGCATATAATATAGTTAAGCCGCTGCAATCGGAATTACCGGACATTAAAACTTCATTTGGCCGTTTCAATACCTCGTATACTCCCATTCCCTCATGAACATTGTATTGAATGTTGTTAATCACAAAGTCCAGGAGCATTTGTGCAATTTTTTCGCGGTTTGTTTCACTGCCGGTAATTTGCTGTGCAAAGCGTTTGAGACTTGGTTCATCTTTTATACCTACTAATGAACCGTGATTAGCCATGTAAACATTTTTACCCGCTGCGGCATCTAATTTCCCTCCGTAAACAGTTTTATCATCGGAAAAATCTGCCAGCTCATTAAGTGAAAGTGTGTATTTATATTTTCCGTAATCAATTGAAATGATTTTTGTAGTATCAATTCTGAGATCATTTTTTGGAAACCTGAAAAAAAGCATATCGCTGCCTTTAAAAGAATATTTCCCTATGATAATTCTGTCTTCACCTTTAAATCCGTATTGAACATTTGCGGGGTTAACAGTTAAGCTGTTTATTGTAGATGTGCTGTCAAAATCACTTTTCTTAATAGAAAAATACAGGTCTCCTTCGTCTACATTATAAACCTGCAAATTTGCATTGGTGCCTGTGATCTGCTGTGTAAAATCTTTATTGGCAAAGCCCGGCTGTGACATATAGCTGATAACTGTCTCATGTATACGTCCGCGTTCCGTTTCATCTTTGCTTACCCTGAGATTTTTTGTGCATCCGGTTAAACAAATAAAAAACAGGGAAGCAATAATTAAAATGAAAAATTTATGTAAGTCAAGTTTATACAATGGTATATAAAATAATGAAGTATGTTGTAACATTTACCAACAATTTTTTGGCTGAGAGCATTCCGGAAAGTAATGATTGAATAACGCCGGCAGTATATAAATCGTTAATAGTTTATTGGAAAATTATTCGCTTTATTTTCAATATACAGAGGTAATCCGATAATCGTCCCGGAAGGATGTCTATGGAAAAAACTAACACCTGACTCTGCTTTGAACTCTCAAACTTTTAATTCCAGAACTTAACAAACTTAAAGAACTTAATAAACTTAAAGAACTCTAAACCAGTGTTATCTTTGTAATTTCCGGAGGACAATTTAAACGGATTGGAAGCCCAACCGAGCCGATACCGCGTGATACATACAGATGTTTATTTCCGGTTGTATATAAGCCGTCAATATATTTGCTGACCAATGCGGCAAAAGACATATTAAAATTACCTATCTTCACAGGTACAACCTGCCCGCCGTGAGTATGACCTGCAACTGTAAGGTCAATCTCTCTTTGTGCAATATCGTCAAATGCATATGGTTTGTGGCATAAGAGGATTTTCGGTATTGAAGAAAAATCCTGTGAACCTGCTTTTGCGGAGTTGAGTGTGTTATCAATATAACCCATAACCCTCTTATTCATTTGCACACCGGCATCTCTTGTATCTTCAACACCAAGAATTATAAGTTCTTTACCGTTGATATTTATTTTGTTGAACTCATTTCTTAAAAGCTTTACGGGGCTGTCGTTCTGAATGGCTTTAGCAACATATTCCGGGTCAACAAAATAATCATGATTGCCGAGAGTTCCATATACACCATGTTTTGCTTTTACATCGCGGAATGCTTTTGTGAAATTATTTATATCCTGCGGCTGGTAGTTTACAAAATCACCCGGTATGCAGATTATATCGGAATTTAATTCATTCAAGGCATCTGCATATTCACGCATATCATCTTCGGTCATATATTGCCCGGCATGTATATCACTTATCAGCGTAATTGTAAGCCCTTTTAACTCCTGCGGAAGATTATTAATCTTTATTTCCTGTGTCTCAATGCTGTAAGAATTATGCCTTATCATGCCGTATGTTGCGCCGCTGAAAGCATAAGCAGAAACTGCAAAGGTTGCTGTGCGTAAGAATTTTCTTCTTGAAGTATTAATTCTTTGTACAACCGGCTTTTGTTTGATTACCTCCATTTTAGCACGAACCGGCCTGATAAGCTTTAATATCCATGAAACTAAGATGAAGGGGAATTTTATTATCCATCCGGCAACAAGGATTAAACCAATGAACATTGTAGCCGCTTCCCATACATAAAACGGGTAAAGTCCAACAATTCTGAACCACTCAGGGGGATTGAAATCCCTGCCAAAAACAAATGAGATAATAAAAAACGATACGTTGAATACTACAAATGGAATCAATACTATATATTTGAATGAAGGTTTATAATATTTCGTCGTTTTTAGAAATCTGATAAACCTGTAATAAACGAATGCCTGTAATAACAAAACTACTAATATCACGGTTAAGAAAAATCCCATGTTTACGTTAATTGCTTTCTATTTAAACTATAATTTTTTTTAAAAGACTGTAAACTCTTTTTTTACAGCCACTAACATGTATTTCATACTAACGTTTTTGTGATATAAAATGTTTCGAAAAGCTTTTTATGCTCCTCAATTACCTCAAAAACGAGTCCATTAGCTGAAAATATACTTTTTACAACGTTTAAATCCATATCGGAAGAAATAATCATATATACAATTCCCCCGTTATTAAGATGACTTTTGGAACATGCAGCAAACTCTTTTAATACTCTGTAATCTTCACCTGCAAAAAAAGCTCTTTCAAAATTACCAACCGGCTCTTTAGGATAGTATGGCGGGTTAAAAAATATTATATCAAATCTGTCTTTAATATTTTCAAAAAGATTGCTTTCAATTACGATAACATCTTTTTCGAACCCATTTAATGCTGCATTTTCCCCGGCAGCTTTTACAGCTTCAGGATTAATATCAGCAGCCAAACATTTTGCACCGGACGATGCACAAAACACACTTACAATTCCCGAGCCGCAGCCCATATCAAGTATTTTCCTGCCTTTAAGATTTCCTGACCTTATTATAAAATCTGCAAATATTTCACTGCTGATAAAATCTGTAGGATTAAAAACCGTTGGATATACTTTGAATGTAAAACCTTTAACTTTCTCTGTTATTGTTTTGCTTAGCTTTCTTTTAATAAAGAGGTGAAAAATGAGAAGATAACATATTTTTCTAAGAAATTTTTTCAATTAATTAAAATGCGCTGCAGCATCTTGAACAGGCAGGCAGAAGCCCGCCTTCTTTTATCAAAGTTTTTCTAAACGTTGATATAGCTGCTGAATTCCAGATCTCTTTTATATTGTTATTGTAAATGTTTCCCGCTGTAACCTTGTAACATCTTCCATGAGACGGTATTACTGTACCATCGGATTTTACCATAATATTCCTGAAAGAATCATTGCATATTTTTCCAATTGACTTTCCGGGTTCAAAATAAAAAGAATTTAGTTCATCAACAGTGTAAATTTCAGGTGCAAAAGTTATTTTGAATCCTGGACGCAGCTGCTTTATTTTCTCAATTTCCCTTTGTAATACATTAATATCCATATTGCTGATGTTTATTCCATCCATGCTTGATTCTGAAGCCGGGTAAGAATTGCCAAATTTCTCATTATGCTTTTTCATTATTTCGCCGGTAGTATAATTAGTGTGCATAAAGCCAATTTCCTTAAGCGGTATATCTTTAAAGAGCATCACAAATTCTGCCAGTGAATCATAATTCCATTCAGTTATTGTGCAATAAACTGCAATTTTCAAATTTCCTTTCGCTTGTGCAGAAATTTGCTTTAAACCTTCAAATGCACTTTCAAATGAGCGTACATGCCCTCTTATTTTATTATGAATTTCCGGAATACCGTCCAAGGATACATTAAGCTCATTCAGTCCGGCATTGACAAGTTTGCCTGCCAGTTTAGATAGGTTAAGTCCGTTAGTTGTTAAAGCAGTAAAAAGTCCTTTCTTTTTTGCATATTCAAGTGATTCAATAAGATGGGGATATATTGAAGGTTCCGTAAATGCATACCCCAATTTTGCTTTTGGGAAATAAAGTGCGGTTTCATTTATAATTTTTCTTATCAATTCAAGAGGCATATTAACCGGGTGGCTGCCCATTAAATGATGATAAAAATTGCTTGATTCATAACCTGTTCCAACATCGCACATTTTGCAGTGCAGATTGCATAAATTATTTACACCAAGCACTATCCACTCGGGACCATAAAATAATTTCCGGGGATAAAATTTAACATTTATTTTTTTAAATGCAGATTTAATCATCATTTCATCTTTAATTTAAAACCTGCCTGCTAAAGCGGCTCTTGCATTTACATTTAATGTGCATACACAAGTCTTACATCTTTCCATTTCAAAGCTCTTAACTTTCTTCCTGGTTTCTTTAATTGATGGAAAGTTAATCAATTCAGTAATAGGATTCCTCCTTATATTTCCAATAGAAGGCAGGAAATAACAGGGATGTACATTACCTGTAGATGTTATAACAGCTGACATCATTGGAGCGTTGCAATAATTTACCGGGAATTTATTTGACCCGTTCAAAGCTTCATAATATTCAACTATCTTCATCAATTTCTGAGGAGATTCGGATATAAATCTGTTTTCAAATTCTTCTTTATAATCTCCGGTAAGTTCCTTTATTATTTGCCTGAACTCAGCTGTTTCATTTTTATCCGGTACAATGTTTGAATCTTGAACTGCGGTACCAACTCCATGTTCTCTGCCGAATGCATCTGAAGTAACATCAGCTGCAAGAAAGGAAATCCTGTTCACGTTTACTGATTTAGCCATTTCAATAAAATCCGGAAGCTCACGGAAATTCTGCTTTTGCAGTACCGACCTGATAGAAATTACCTGGCTTTTATCTTTTTGCTTTACAACTTTTTCCATTCCCTTCAAGATCAAGTCGAATGAATTAAGTCCTCTTATCCTGTTATGTGTTTCAGCTTTTGCTCCGTCAAGAGAAATAACAATTTCATGAAAATATTCACTCAATGTTTCATATTTTTTCTCCAGCAATAACCCATTAGTCAGTAAGGTTTGTTTTACGCCATACGATTTAAATACCCCGCAGATTTCTTTGAAATCACGTCTGAGCAGGGGTTCACCTCCTGAATAAACAATATGTTTCAGTCCGAAGCCCGCAAGCTCACCGGCAAGTTTCTTAATTTCATTAAGAGTTAATTCACCCGGCATTGCATCCCTGTATGAACATGTGAGGCATTTTAAGTTGCATCCCTCAGTAACATATATGATAACTATGGGAAGAGTTCTTACTGTATTGGAAAAAGTATTTAAGAAAGCTTTTATATTCATATCATTTTTCGAAAGCAAATCCTTCTACTTCAGGCTGACGGTAACGCAGCAATTTCATAACAGCCCTTAACTCATAGGGTGCAGCATATATAGAGCTTAAGTATCTCCATCCGCCGAGAGCTCTCAGCAGTTGCCGTTTCCATCCCTTAATTTTCAGGTCGCTGTTAGTAGGGTAAAAAGCATTTAGTGTTTTTTCGAAATTTCTTATCCTTTTAAAATGCTCCGGTTTCAGCCATGGTGTCAGAGGATTTTTCCTCATGTCAAAATTTGCCCACTCAGGTGATATCCATTCTTCAAGCGTTTTAGGATAATCAAATCCTCTCATCTTTGAAGCAAGAGACATTTCGGAATCTTCAAAATTTACAGGACTATATGTATAAATTATTATTTCCGCATCAGGATTTATTTTCTTAACTTTCTTGATGTATTTAATATCATTTTCAATATCGGTATCAACATTGTTTGTCGGACTGCCAAGAACGAACGAAAACTCCGGAACTATGCCGAATTTCCGGCTGCGTTCAGCCAGCAATAAGACTGTTTCTGATGTTTGTGTTCCGCCTTTATCCATTAGCTTTAATATTTCATCGTTTGAAGATTCTGCACCGAAAAATATCATCTTACATCCCGAATCCCTCATCATCCTCCATGTATCATCGGAAAATTTCATAGTTGTATCAGGTCTTGCCTCGCCCCACCAGCCAAGATTGAGGTCCATTATTTTTTCTGAAATATCATAGGTTCTTTTTTCTGAAACAAAAAAATTATTATCATGAAACTCAACTGCCCCGATATTATAATTTTGTTTCAGAAACCTGATATCATTAGCAACAAGTTCGGCACTTCTACCAATCCACCTGCCTTTATACACACCTGCTACAGCACAGAAACCGCACAGGAATGGACATCCTACACTTGAATGATATCCAACTGTTCTCGGTCCAAGATATGTTTTGCTTATTCTCAGGTACTTTTCCATCGGGAGCTTATGATACGGTAAAAGCGGAATGACATCAGGATTTACAATCTCACTTTTCGGATTGTGAACAATATCTTCATTTTTTTTATATGATAAACCTTTTATTTCATTAAAGCTTTTTGAATTTGGCTTTCCTTCAAGGTTATCTATGAGTTCAACAAAAGAAAATTCAGCATGGCCTTTTATCACATAATCAACATAATGCGATTTCAAAACCGTATTTGGATGCAGTGTCGGGAAATAGCCGCCCCATATAATAGTAACAGATGGGAATAAATTTTTTATCTTCTTTGAAATTGCTGCAGATCTGTGAAGCTGAAGAGCAGGCATTACAGTTATACCAAGATACTTAATATCTTTTTTCCTGATAACTCTTGATAAAGTCTCAATGATATTGACATTTATGTTTTCGTCGAGTATTTCATAATCATATTTTCCCTCAAGGAATGCACCAAGTGTAAGAATGGAATTAGGCACTCTATAGCCATGTTTAGCACTTTGCGGATTTAATAATATGATCATGTTGCTTTAGTTGTTACTGTTAAGTTATTTGTAATTTTTTTGTAATTAAGTGAATAAAATTTTACAAGTAGTGTAATCATTAACGTATATTCTACTATTATTGTTGCAATTGCAGCTCCTATGTAATTATGTGCTGATATCAAAATAGTGCTCAAAATGATGTTTACTGCCCATATAATGGAATATAGGACCAGCATAAATCTTTCTTTGTGAACAGAAAATAAATATGATATTAATATTGTATAGACAAGTATTGGTATTACTGAAAATGCAAGTATCTTCAATACCGGCTTTGCCTCTTCTATTTTAAATGTAAAGTCAATCAAGAAATTCGATAAAAAGAATAGTGCTATTGCTGCTATAAAACCTGCTCCAAATGCATACAAAATAAATTTTTTAGACAGCTCATATTTTGTTTCATTCGTCGTTTCTGAATGTGACATAACCGGGTAATACGAATTGAATAATGCTCCTGAAATTAATCCGATCCCATTGGCAAATCTAAAACCCGCCGAGAAAACACCAACTGCAAATGCAGATGAAATATATCCCAAAATTATTATTGTTATTCTTGGTATAGAAAGGGCAAGAAAGCTATTTCCGAAAAACGCGGAAGATTCTTTTAATAATGACCTCATACCGTTTAAGCTTATTTTCCCGGCATGTGATATATTTCCAATTTGCTTTTTCCATAAGGCATGGTTTACATATCTGAATACAATTGCAGTTAAAATTTCCATTAATAATATCATAAGCAATATTTCAAACAGGTGAAACTTGCTGAATATAAGATAATAAGCAATAACAAGCTGTATCAATGAGTTTATGCTTTTTATCATTGCAGGGACTAACTGGTTCAATAATGCTCTTATCGATGATTCATATGTTAATTGAATTGCCTTAGGTATAACTGCCGCAATACCTGCCGAAAATGTTAAATTGAAGTTTGAGTTTGAAGTGAAATAAATAATTATCAATAATATTAATACTGATACAACCCCAACAATAAACTTGAACAGGTTTATTTTCTTAATATAATTGTTTGCGTTGCTTCTGTCTTCATTAACTTTTCTCACAAGCAAAGTTGAAAAGCCGAAATCAGTTATTACAGATAGAATTGCAGTAAAAGCAAATATATAAGTAAACTGCCCCAGCACATCAACGCCAAGCATCCTGCTGATAAATACAGCTAGAACAAATGTGCTTGCATAGTTTATTACATTAGATATAACAACTAAGAAAGTATCTTTATATATTTTTTGTGAGATTTCTTTAACCAATTTTATTGCTGTTATTTTCTTCTATAACTATTTCCTTTTCAGCTAGTAATGCGGACACAAAACTGTCTATTCTATTAATAACGCTGTCCATATCAAAAGCCGTCATACAGAGCGGCTTATTATAAATGCAGTTCACAGTTTTGCTGTTGCTTACACTCATACAGGGTGAGCAATCAAGATTATTGTAAAAAACAAGCTTATCACGACTTAGCGGTCCGTATTTTCCCGGTGATTCAGGTCCGAAGAATGATATTGACGGTACATTAAGTGCCGAAGCCATGTGAAGCGGTCCGCTGTCATTTGTTATTAAACAAAGCGAAGAGCTTAATAACCCTGCTAAATTTTCAATGTTAAGTTTTCCGCAAAGATTTATAACCTTTTCTTTATTTATCAACGATTCAAAAATACCGTTAACGTAAACGGATTCTTCCTCCAACCCTATAAGTGCTATTTTGAATTTGTTATTTGTTGTAAGATGGTCTATTATCCTTATATAATCTTTTGCAGGCAGGCGTCTCTCGTATGCAAGCAAGCTTGCATTGGGATTTACTACAATTACAGGTTCTCCGCCTAAATTAAACTTAGTGTGTATTTCATTTTTATATTCTATCCTGCTGAAATCACCGGATACAATATTGCAGTATGATGAAACTAAGTTCAGAAAATTCTCTCTTGTATGCAGGTTGTTTTCAAAAATTATGGTTTCGGAAAATAATTTGTTCCTGTTATTCTTCAGGTTATTAAAACCAACACTGTATTTTTTATTTATCAGCTTAACAATAATAGCTGAGTAGTAAGTGAAAAATTCAAAATCGAAAACGAGATCAAATTTTTTCTTGCGGAGCCTGTAAATTTTTCGTAGTGTATCAATTGTAAACGAAAAAGGGTTATCAAGATTAATACCTACCACTTCATCAATATCATCTATCAGGCTGCAAATTTCTTTATTTCCTGCAAGTGTTAAATAATATATTTTTGCGTTGGGATATTCTTTCCTGATGTTTTTTAATGCAGGGGTTGTAAGAATAATACTTCCCATACCCCAGAATTTAACGAGGAGTATATTCTTAACATCTGCTTTATATGCAATGGATGTGATTTTATTTTTACTGAAAAGATTTAAAGCAAAGCAGGCAGCTTTCCCGATATTCTCATCTAAGTATTTCATTACCGGTATATTCATTTAACCGCCTGTATATTATTTAAATCAATTTCATAAAGTGTTGTAAAGCCCACTCCGCGAAACCTGTCAGAGCAGAAAATAATCTTTGAATCATTATCTGCAAACACAGGATACGAGTTAATTTGCCTGCCTGATGTAAGCCTGGTTATTGTTTTATTTTTAACATCTTCCAGGTATAATTGTCCGTCTATTATGCTGCACTTCAGATTTCCGTTTCTGGATATTGAAGGATTCGCAGGATATATCTTGTCATTTACAGCAGATTCACCGCTTCTTATATTCAGTATTTTATTTACGGGTTTTTTATTAATTACAGTCTCAAAAACAACAATTTCACTATCTACCAGCAAAGGATAAAAAACATTTTCTTTATCATATTTAAATCCGAAATTGGAATTTAAAGTGAACTTCCCGTTTGTACATTCAGTATATATAAACTTCTCGGGCTCTGTGTTTAAAACTGAAGGCATCGATATCATATAATTGCTGTTTGAAAGTACGTTTCGGGCTCCGTCATCGGTTGGCAGATTAACAAGTGATGACATAATTGTTAATCCCACAACATGTATACCGCCAATCAGCATTAATTTTTTCATGTAGGGATTGAACGGTTTTAGACCGGTTCTTTCACCAAGAATTCTCATGTTTAATATCCAGAGATAAAAAAGAGCAAACAATTTTACGTATCCCAGTATAAAGAAAACGGTATCTTTTACTTTATTAACAACCCATACTTCAGCAGGGCTGTTTATAAATAATAATATAAACAATAATGAACCTATCATTATATAATCCTTGTCATGCAGGTAATGCTCACACAGAAATATTATTGCAGGGATAAGAACAACAAATTGATATGATGCATTAAGAGGAAGGAGAAGCATTGAGATTATACAGAACAGCGAAATCTCAAGCTTTATGTTTTCATTTGTTTTTTTCAGATAAGAAATAGAAACGCATAACACTCCGCAAACGAATAAATATTTAAATATGTAAAACAATATTACACTGTTTACAAGAGGGTATGGATTTAATGCCGGTTCATAATTAAATAATTTATGAAGCAATGTAATGAACGATTGGTATTCAACTGCATATACCGTTCCAACCCACCCGTCACTTAAACGGAATATCAGCTTAGTGTAATAAAATAAGTTTACATCAACTCCCGTAATTAATACTACCGGAATATAAAGTATTAAACCGATTGCAATGGTATAAATTAACAGCTTAAATCTTTTTTTAAAGATGAACAGGAAAATGAAAAATACGGTATAGAACTTCAAAACAATGCTTAACGCCATGAATAATGCGGAAAGAGTATCTTTTCCCTGTATCATAAAATAAATTGATAAGCACAGGCATAAAAGAACAAGCAGGTACGCCTGCCCGAAAAGGAAATTATTTATCAAAGCATAACCGGAGAGAAAAAATATTATTCCAATGGTGTAAAAATCAAAATCCGTTAGCCGCCATAAAACATAAATGCATATTAAGAGAAAGATTGCATTAAAGATATTCCAGATAAGCTTGGCAGTAAGCGGCTCATACTTTGCAATTGGCAGAAATAAGATTGCATTCACAGGCGGGTATGGCATGAATGAAACTATCTGTCCTTCAATACCATAAAACAGCAATTGCCTGTTGAACTCAACGTTATCATATGCTGTTTTCAAATCCTTGCCGTCAAGAAGCATATTGGATGAAACGTAATAGTTTGGGTAATCGGTATAAATATTTTTTACTGACGGTACAAAAACAAATGCAATAAAAAGCGCAGCTATCAAATAAAACAGAACTGCAGAAATTAGTTTATTTTTACTAATCATGAAATCTTTCTCATAACTATTATGAAATGGTCTCCAATCCTGTTAAAAGGGAAAATATTTTTGATTGCCTTATCAATAGTCATAAAAATTTTTACTATGGGCTTAAATCTTCTGTAAATTCCAATTAAATATGGAGGTGGCGTGAAAACTCCAAGTGAATAAATTTTTTCTACTTCAAATTGATTACTGAATCTTTTTCCAAATTCCTTCGGGAAATAATAAAATGTTATAACATTCTCACCGCTGAGATTTGCTTCAATACCTTTTTTAGTAAATCTCCTGAATGCATTTTTAAAATCCAGGCGTAATGTGTAATAGAATATTTCCCACGGGCAAAATTTGTTCATAACTACTGCAATAAACTTTCCTCCGGGGATTAATTTTTCCGCCAGGTCTTTTTCCAGATTGTTAAAATCATTGATGCAATTCAATCCGCCAAAGTTTGAAACTATACCGTTAAAATCTTTTCTATCAACTAAATTTATCTCATTGAAAGATAATGCCTTAGTTTCAATTACGTCGTCGAAACCCGCATTAATTGCTTTATTTTGAGCAATTTTCACCATTTCCGGAGATAAATCAGTGGCGAAAACTTTCATTCCCTGACTTGCAAAAAATAAAGCATCTTCACCTGTCCCGCAGTTTAGCTCAAGGATGTTTTCACTTTCATAGAAATTTTGTATGTAAACATTGTGCACTATTCCTCTCATCCATTGCAGTATCTCATTTGCATTATCTCTTTCATCATACTTTTCTGCAATCTTATCAAATGATGATTTTGTATTTAATAAAAAATCTTCAGTCATCACTCAAGCACCTTAAACATGAACTGTGAAACTTTTGCTTTTAAGAATGTTCTGCCTTTTGTGATTAGATTATTTCCATTCAATTTCATCTTATGGTAATTAACTTCGTTTACCATGTACCTGTTTGCGTACTTGTAAAATTTATTTGAGTATCTTCCTTCGAAATTTAAATCCCTGTCTGTTCTTTTATCCCAGGGCAGGTTTGTGATAATTCTTTCTTCAATTTCTTTATAGAACGGCGTGCCTTTAATAGGATATGCAACTGTAGTAAGAAATATATCGGGATTGGAATCTTTTAAATGTTCTATCGTATCAACTATATCATCTTTTGTTTCACCGGGATAGCCAAGCATTATAAATGTGCCTGCTTCAATACCGTATTTCTTTGTAAGCTTAATCATATCGCGTACATTATCTGCATTCACTCTTCTATCCATCAAGTTCAGTACTTTCTGTGAGCCGGATTCAGCACCTATCCATAACCTGAAACAACCAAGTTCCTTCAGTGATTTAATAACATCTTCGCTCATTCTATCACTTCGTGATATACATTCAAATTTTATTTTTATATTTCTTTCCTTCAATATTTTCTCAAGCTCAAAAAGCCATTTGTGCGAAATTGTAAAAACATCATCAACAAACCAGAGCATATCAGGATTATATTTTTGCACAATTAGCTCTATTTCATCTGCGGTTTTTACAGGGCTTCTTCTTCTGTATGTCATTCCATAGACCGAATGTGAGCACCACTTGCATGTATATGGACATCCCCGCATTGTATTAATTGAAACGGAGCTGTAGCCATGTGCGTTTTTCCATGTGTTAAGATATAAGCTCAGGTCAACACTCTCTCTATCAGGAAAAGGAAGTGAGTCAATATCTTTTATTTTCTCACGCGGTGAATTTTTTGTTAATTTGCCATCGGTATCTTTGAAAATAATTCCGGGAATAGTTTTTAGCTCCGGTGTGTTTTTATCCAGCTCAAGACAAAGCTCTTTCATCGTCTGCTCGCCTTCACCTTCAACTATTATATCAGCACCGGCATTTAAAAATTCTTCGGCATAAAATGGCGGTTCTGGTCCGCCAAGAATTATTTTCGATTTTGCCAACTCACCGGAAGATTTTATAAATTTCATCAGGGGAATTACATTCAGCTTTGTCATCAGGTTGCAGTAAATTGCAATGACACCCGGCTTTAATTCAAGTATTCTTTGCTTCTGTTCTTCAAATGATTTGAATGTGGAATCATATATCTCAACATCAAAACCTTCCTGTTTAAGGTAAGCTGAAATATATAATATTCCCAGCGGAACATAAGGCTTTAATATCCTCAGTTCAGCGGGATCGTTATTCAAATAATATGCGTGAGTTAAAAATATTTTCATTAATAAATAATAAGGGCATCCTGACAGATACCCTTTAACTTAACATCAGTTTGCGAAATATAAATGCCGCTATTTTAGCGGCTCTCCATGATATATTAGTATAGCAAAGTGTCCTGCGTTTTCAGTTCCATTGAAATCCTGGGCACCTACTGTAATTTCATAAATATCAAAATCATCAGGTACAATTTTTAGAGAAGGATTTACACCGCCTGCATCATCAGTAAACTCTTTCCCGCTTTTCCCAATAATATAAGCAGAGACTTTGAGCTTTGATATCCTTCTATCACCTATCACAAGTACAGTATATTCAAAATTCGGGTCAAGAGCACGTGTGATGGTTTTTTTACCCTGGTTCACAAGAAGGTCTATTGTGATATTGACAATTTCCTGCTTTTTATCATTTTCGAGCTGTGTAATTTTAGTTTTCACCGCTTCAAGTATATCCTGCATACTGGTTTCAGACTGGCTGTAAGAAGTACTTGAGGAAATAATGAAATATAATGTAAATACCGTAAAAGCAAATAATAGCTTTTTCATAATGTTGGAAAAATAATTATTAATATTGCCGTTTGCTTTTTATAGAGAATAAAAAGCAGTTTTGTTTCATGACTTAAAAAGCATCTTTCCATAATTCTCAACAATTACCTTTTTCCCTTTAGGAATAATGCTGTGCCCTTCCTGTTCAAGCATTTTCTTTTGCCTGTCAATGCCTCCGGGATATTTTTCATTCAGCTCACCGCCTGTTTTTAATGTTCGCCAATACGGGGTTATTCTTTTCTTCCCCTCTTTTTCTTCTTCATCTGCGGCATGTGCTGCTATCCAAGCAAATATTCCTGTCGTTATTGGGCATGCAATTGTTGCTCCATGCTTGTTTGCCAACTTTGAGCGTATCTCATTAATTGTAATTATTTTTCCTTTCGGTACCTTCTTCATAATTTCATCTACTTCAAGCGGAGCAGGTATTACAAAAGTACCTTCTCCCCACATTTTAATCATTTTGCCGGTAATTTCTTCAACCTTTGGAAGGTCTTTGCTGTCGTGCAGCTTTTCCTTCCATGATTTTTTTGGTTTCATATTGTAAAGAACAATTTAATTTATTTGTTGGATTATGGCTAATTTCATAATTCCAAAATAAATTATTAACGTTTTAATTGCAATGAAATCAGTTTATATTACCAGTGTTAACTTCATCTAAAGTGAAAGCTTCGATTATCTATATATTCATTGCTGCAATATTTGCTTCATGCAGCAGCACAGATTCAGGCAAAGCTGAATACGGACTTGACTCCACCGATTATGCTGTTATATCCTATGCTATCCAGCAAAATATGGGTGTTTCACCTTATTTAGAAAATCTTAACTTTGAAAACGAAAATCTACCTGTAACTTTTATACCTGATTCGACTATTAACTTCAATCCTGATGAACTATCTCCAAACGTAATTAATACTCACGAACAAATGCTCAGGCAGCAGGGACAAATCGATACTATTGACAGTCAATGGTCAAAAAAAATTATTCCGGAAAATGTTAAGAAATATAAAATAGATAATTCAAGAATTTTCACAGTCCCAACCCGCTCAATTTCAAATAATGAATTTAAAGAACTTTATGATGACATTTCGTTATTAGATTACGATAAACTTTATAAAAAATATCCTTATTCTGTTGGGATACTCCGTATTACAAGACCGGCTTATGATAATAAACGTGTACGAGCAATAATATATATTGAATTCTATAAGAATAAAAAATCATCACGTGGTGCAATTCTATGGCTCAAAAAAGATAGAGACAGATGGATTGTTTATGACCAGGGTTCTTACTGGGTTTCATAAATTCTAACCCTCAAATCCCAGATTCTCTCTTCTCTCCGTCTTTTCAAGCTTATTAAGCTTCATTACATTCCACAGCCATCCTGCAATATAAACAGGCAGCTTCCACATTTTTTTCAAATGCTTAAGCGGTTCTTTTAATATCTGCCTTGCACGGAATTCCTTATGGATTCTTTTATGCAATACCCGGTAAAAATTGCTTGTGTATTCACCCGGAAACATCATTTCAAAATCACCTGAATCAACCCAGTTCTTTTTCTCACCCATTTGAGATACAACTTTATCATAAAACTTTGTACCCGGAAGCGGATAAGAAACTGAAATACCAATATCATCCGGCATTAGGTCTCTTACCATTTGAAGTGTCATATTTATCTCTTCTTTTGTTTCACCCAAATATCCAAACTGCAGGAAGAAGCAGGTTTTTATATCATGTTTCTTCAAAAGCTTAGTGGCAGAATAAATTTCTTCGATGTTTGTGCCTTTATCCATTGCATCAAGTATTTTCTGTGAGCCGGATTCAGCACCTACCCAAATTGATTCACATCCTGCTGATGCAATATGGCTAATGTTATCTTCCTTCAGTAACAGGTCTACTCGCGACAGGCACTTAAATGGAGTCTTAACTTTTTCTTTATTTACAATTTCATCAAACTTTGTTATCCATCCGGGTTTTAAACCGAATATATCATCACAGAACCATATATGGTCAGGTGAATATTTTTCTTTCAGCATTTTCATTTCTGCTGCAACATTTTCAGGACTGCGGGAATTGTAAACCTGTCCGTAAATTGGCTTTGCACACCAGTTGCAATGATAAGGGCAGCCGCGTGTTGTTACCATATTAAGTGAAAAATAACCGTGATGTTTCAGCCAAAGGTCTCTATATCTGTCCAAATCTACAAGCTCCCATGCCGGGAAGGGAAGAGTATCAAGTTCTTTATGAACTTTACGCGGTGAGGTTTTTTTGATATCTCCGTTTGCAATAAATGCTAATCCATCAATATTATGAGGAAGCTGTTTTTCTCCAAATGCAATATGGTTTACAATTTCTCCAAGAGTAGTTTCGCCTTCGCCGCAAATCGCATAATCAACCTTATGCTGAAAATATTTCTCAAGGTGGTCAACTGAATCAGAACCCGAAACGATTACCTTACATCCAAATTCTTTTGCAATTTCACTCATTCTGAATGCGGCTTCACGCATTCTTGTGAGGCACATTTTTGTTAAATAGTTAAAAACATCATCATATATTACAAATATTCCGGGCTTATGTTTTGCAAGCTCTTTCTTTAGATCTTCCTCGGAATCAGCAAGCATTGTATCAAATAAAGCAGTTTCATATCCTAAGGATTTCAGGTAAGAAGCGGCAAACAGTGTTCCGAGCGGAGCATAAAGGTTCATGCTGTCATATTCCTTGCGGTCATGTTTGAGGAAGTAGGAATTAGCCAGTAAAATATCAGCCATTATATTCCGCCAGGTTAAATTTTTTCAATCTTTCATTATACATGCTCAAAATTTCCTTTTGCATATTACGCGGGTGGGTTGTTGATGTCTTTGGAGATGTTTTAAACATCTGTTTCCTTTCATTCTCATCAAGCTCTTTATATTTTTTAATCCAGTGGTTGCCGGTGATTTTCATAAAGTGTTCATTTAATTTATCGCCGAGCTTTCCGTTAAAAAATAATTCAATAAATCTTTGTAAGTAGCTTTTCCTGTTATTAACTTCAAATCCGGGTGAATTAAAATGTTTATCACCTATTTTATAATTTGGGAAATAATCTTTAATCCATAAGTTTGCTTTAATGAAATCGGTCATAAGTTCCGAATTGAAGGTTGGCTTAATATAAACAATCTCTGTTGCAGTAAATATATTTTTATCTTCTATCTCAAGGTTATCCTCTGTGATAAAATAATTTATGCAGAAATATTTATAGCTGTTAAAAAGGAAAAGCTTTTTGAAAGCCATCAGCAGCATTCTGGATACCCAGAGCCGTTCTTTTTTGGTAATAATCATAAAATCAAGGTCGCTTTTTTTATTCGAGCTGTTTTTTGACAAGCTGCCGGTTACAAGTACTGCTCTCACATAAGGAAAACGTTTGATAAGAAGTGTAACTATTCTTGCTGCCTTCCACATTTTCCTTGATATTTCTTCTTTTTCTTTCCTTAGCTCGATAAAGTGCTTGTTTGGTTTTACATAAACATAACCTTCATGATAAGATATTGGGCTATCGTTCTCACAGGAAAACTTTTCAATAGCTTCAAATATTTTTTCCCTTGGAACTGAGTTCTGCGGAAGCAATGTAAAGACCTCTTCATCCTTCAACGGATGGCTGAAAATATCATAGTATAAAAGAGTCTTTAATACGTTGTTTTTAATTAACTCTGAATTCATAAAAAAGTGTTGAAATATGTAATAAAACAGTACTTTGAGTTGTATATATGTAACCATATCCGGATTGAATAAATTCCTGTTAACATAAGGGTTCGAAAAAATTACTGGTTTGGCTGTTGTAACATATGAAATTACTTTATAATCTCAACTTATAATCATGAGTTTAGAAAATAATAAATTATTAATAATTTGATAAAATATTTGATGTTTGGTTACAAACCTATTTGCAAAAAATTAAAAAAATTGAAATAATTTTCCACTTTTTCTCATAATAATATTTCTTAAATTGCATAATGGATACTTCAGTGCTTAAGAAAATATTTCTTTTTTCAGAGCTTAACCAGGACCACCTGGAAGTAGTGGGTAAAATTTCACGCGTTAAAAAATATAATAAAGGTGACATCATATTTTTTGATACTGAACCATACCTTGGTTTTTATGTTGTTCTGAAAGGAATGGTTAAGATATATAAAATATCAAAAGACGGTCGTGAGCATATTGTTCATCTTGTGGATATGCTCAACACTTTTGCTGAAGTCCCGTTGTTTGAAAATGCCGGTGAGATACTTGAGAAGGAGTTCAAATACCCTGCTAATGCAATGGCAATAGAAGACAATACTGAAGTTATGCTTTTACCTGCACGTCCGTTTATTCAGTTAATAGAGACCACTCCCAAGCTTAGTATAAAGATGATTTCCGGATTTGCAAAACGGCTCAGGCATTTGAACAATCATATTGAAGTAATTACGTTAAAAGATGTCACCAAAAGAGTTGCAGGTTATATCCTTAATGAATATAAAAGCAACCAGAGAAAATCCAATATTCCTGAAGAAAAACAAAATATCATTTCATTAAAAATAAGCAAGAACGACCTTGCTTCATATCTTGGAACAATCCTTGAAACCCTGTCACGCACTTTCAGGAAACTTCATGACGATGGAATAATTGAAGTGGAAGGAAAGAACATAGTAATAAAAGATCTGAGGAAACTGAAAGGGCTAAGTATGTAGTTATAAAAAATTTACGATTTGAAGATCTCTCTTTCAGTCCTTCCAATCCGTACTCCTCAATTTATATGCTTCTCAATAGTACATTCAAGCTTTAGAACATTCATATTTTCGAGCTTTTTTTGTTTAAGTATCTGTTAAACCCTGTTTTTTTAATTAAAACCACACCTTCATTTAAGTTTCTCGTTTTACAGGCACTTACATATATTTTTCTTTGTTTGACTTAAGTCAAAGGGATTGAGGTACCTGTACTCTAATTTTGTATTAATTAGAAAATACAAAATAACAGGAGAATAAAATAAAATGCAGGTACAAAAAGAAAACACAATCGGGGAAGTAGTAGCAAGTAATTTCAAAACAGCTCAGGTCTTCGAAAAATACGGGCTGGATTTCTGCTGCGGCGGGAAAAAAACCATTTCTGATGCATGTGCAAAAAATGGTGTAGACACCGATAAGCTGATAAATGAGCTGCTTAAGCTGAACAATAACGGAAACGGCAAAAGTAATGATTATGCTTCATGGGAACCGGATTTCCTGGTAGATTACATTATTAATAATCACCATTCATATGTCGTAAAAACTTTACCTGTAATTTATGCTCACAGCAGGAAGGTTGCCGGTGCACATGGCGAGAACCATCCGGAAGTAATAAAAATAGCAGAATATTTTTCAATGATAAAAGATGAGCTTGAAGCACACCTGATGAAGGAAGAAAAGATGTTGTTTCCATACATCAAAAAGCTTGCAGAGATAAAGAAAAAGAATCTCGATGTCCAGTATCCGCCGTTTGGTTCTGTAAAAGAACCTATCAGGGTAATGGAAGCAGAGCATGAAAATGCAGGAACATTAATGAGCGAGATAAATACCCTTAGCCGCGGCTACAATCCTCCTGAAGATGCCTGCACTACTTTCAGGGTTTTATACCAGGAATTAAAAGAATTCGAGGATGACCTACATGTTCATATTCATTTAGAGAATAATATACTTCATCCAAAAGCTATTGAACTTGAAAATATTTTAAATAAAAATTTATCTATATAAATAATAATCAACAAAAGGAATAAAAAAATGAAATTAAACACTTTTAAAACCTTATTGCGGAACTCCAAAAACATTGGAAAAGTTTTCTTATTAGCTGTTTTATTAACGGTTTATATTACGGGATGTTCTTCAAAAGATGAAGAATTGGGTGTTGGTCCTGTAACAGAGATAAAGTTAGCATCAATAGATAAAAACCTTGTAACAAAAGGTGAGCAAATATTCACATCAAAGTGCTCTGCATGCCACAAAATGAACGAAAGATTAGTAGGACCTCCTCTTAAAGATATTACAAAAAGAAGAAAACCCGAATGGATAATGAACATGATTTTAAACCCGCAGCAAATGACGCAGGAAAATGCTATTGCAAAAGAACTCTTTGCAACATACCTCATACAGATGACTTTCCAGGATGTATCTCATGATGATGCAAGAGCGTTGCTTGAATACTTTAGAGCGAATGATGAAGGTCTAAGCCAGACTTCTAAATAATAAAAAACTAAATTATTACAAAAATGAAATCTTTAAAAAAATTAATCATCTCAGCATTAACGGTTATACTGGTAATGTCTGCATTTACATATTACGGATGCAGCACAAAAAAAGGCAGCACAGGACCGATAGTCGGAGATGATGCACCCTCAAAGGTATATGTGCCGCCGGGAAAATATGATGAATTTTATGGTTTCTTTTCAGGAGGTTTCAGCGGACAGTTAGCTGTATATGGTTTGCCAACCGGAAGATTATTTAGAGTAATTCCTGTTTTTTCTCAGGATCCGGAAAAAGGGTATGGTTATAGTGAAGAATCGAAACCTATGTTAATGACTTCACAGGGTTTTATTCCATGGGATGATGCTCACCACCCGGAACTTTCTATGACTAATGGAACGCCCGATGGAAGATGGATATTTATAAATGGAAATAATACACCGCGTGT
This sequence comes from Ignavibacteriota bacterium, assembly GCA_003820375.1. Lineage (GTDB taxonomy): Bacteria > Bacteroidota > Ignavibacteria > Tepidaquicellales > OLB5 > RPQH01. The sequence continues at coordinate 11,222 of RPQH01000042.1, read as the reverse complement.
TGCAAGAATAGATTTGAAAACTTTCAGAACTGCTGAAATAATAGAAATCCCTAATTCAGCAGGCAACCACTCATCACCATTTACATCTGAAAATTCCGAGTATGTTGTTGCGGGAACAAGGTTTAGTGTACCGGTTGGAAATAAAGATGTATCCATAGATTCTTATAAAGAAAATTTTAAAGGTGTTGTATCTTTTATCAAGGTTGATCCTTCAAGCGGAAAGATGAATATAGCATTCCAGCTTATGACTCCTCCGTATGATTACGACCTAAGCCATGCAGGAAAAGGTCCATCACATGATTGGTTTTTCTTTTCTTGTTATAACTCCGAGCAGTCAAACAGCTTAATGGAAGTAAACGCAAGCCAGAAGGATAAAGATTTTATTATGGCTGTTAACTGGAAGAAAGCTGAAGAATTCCTTGCACAGGGAAAAGCAAAGGATATGGCTTCTACATATTATCATAATACTTATGATGAAGGTACTCATACAGCAACATCGGAAATATTGACAAGCACAAAGATACTTGACCCAAAAGATTGTCCGGGAATGATATATTATATGCCATGTCCGAAATCGCCTCATGGTGTTGATGTTGACCCAAGCGGTGAGTATATAGTAGGCGGTGGTAAGCTTTCAACTGTTATTCCGGTATTTTCATTTTCGAAAATGCTGAAGGCAATTGAAGAAAAACAAATTGACGGGGAAATGGATGGAATACCGGTTTTAAAATATGAAGCAGTTATTGGCGGGGAAGTTCAGAAACCGGGATTAGGTCCTTTACATACAGAATTTGACGGCAAAGGTTATGCTTATACATCAATGTTTGTATCGTCAGAGGTAGTAAAATGGAAGCTTGGCACATGGGAAGTTGTTGACAGGGCTCCGTCATATTACTCGGTCGGACATATAATGATACCCGGTGGAGACAGTAAAACTCCTTGGGGAAAATATTTATTTGTTCTGAACAAAATTACAAAAGACAGATTTTTACCGACAGGTCCTGAGCTTCCGCAATCTTGCCAGCTTTATGATATATCGGGCGATAAGATGCAATTGTTATTGGATTTCCCGACTATCGGTGAGCCGCATTATGCACAGGCAATACCGGCAGATCTGATAATGAAAAATTCCCAGAAAACATTTAAGCTGGATGATAATAAGAACGCTTATGTAACCAGGAATGAAAAGGAAGCACGTGTAGAACGCAAAGGTAATGAAGTACATGTTTATGGAACAATGATACGTTCGCATTTTACACCGGATAATATTGAAGGTATTAAGCTGGGTGATGAAGTTTATTTCCATCTTACAAACCTTGAGCAGGATTGGGATATACCGCATGGCTTTGCAGTATTTGGAAATGAAAATTCGGAATTGCTTATTATGCCGGGTGAAACACAAACAATTAAGTGGATACCCAAGAACGTTGGAGTTATACCGTTCTACTGCACAGATTTCTGTTCTGCTTTGCACCAGGAAATGCAGGGATATATAAGAGTACATCCTAAAGATGCAAATGTTCAATTAACATTTAGTACGGGAAGCAAACCCAATTAGAAAATTAAAATCAAAGGGAGCTAAATGCTCCCTTTGATATTTTATCATGAAAAAAATAACTAAAATAATAATAATTTCAATCTCAGTGCTGATGATAGCAGCATTCTTTTTACCGACATGGGATATTTCATTAGAAGCACCGCAGTATCCCGAAGGATTGGGAATGCAGATTTGGTTAAACAAGATAACAGGTGATTTAGGTACCATTAATGGATTGAACCATTATATAGGAATGAAAAAAATTGAACCTGACTCTATAAAAGAATTAACAATAATGCCTTTCATATTAGGATTTTTAATTTTAGCAGGTATTATTGTTGGGGCACTGGGGAAAAAGAAGCTCCTTACTTTATGGGTCATTCTGTTTGTATTGCTGGGAATTGCCGGTGGGGTTGATTTCTATATGTGGGAATATGATTATGGACATGACCTTGACCCGACTGCTGCTATAATAATTCCCGGAATGTCATACCAGCCGCCGTTGATAGGTTCTGAGCAGCTTCTGAATTTTGTTGCTCATTCTTATCCTGCTGAAGGCGGAATAATCTTAATAGCAGCAGGAATAATATCATTGCTTGCTCTCGGGTATGAAGCAACATTCAATAAAACAAAAACAAAAAAGGAATATGAAAAGAAGGATGTTAAGCATAGCTTTATTAGCAGTTTTATTCATCACGGGCTCGTGCACCACAAACCCTGAACCGATAAATTTCGGAACAGACCAGTGTGAGCATTGCAGAATGACCATTGTTGATAACAAGTTTGGTGCTGAGATAATCACAAATAAAGGAAAAATATTCAAGTTTGATGCCGCTGAATGCATGGTGAGGTATGTGAAAACCGGCAGAATAAATGATGCAGATGTTAAAGAATATTTAGTGATAGATGCTTCAAAGCCAACACAGCTTACAGATGCAAAAAAAGCAACATATTTGATTAGCGAAAATTTTCCCAGTCCCATGGGCGCAAACCTTTCGGCTTATGCAAACAGGAGCGATGCCGATGCCTTTCAGAAAAATCACCAGGGAGAGATAAAAAGCTGGGATGATATACTTGTTAAATTTAAAATGAAGTAATTACTATAATGAAATGTCAGATGTCAAATGTGAAACTGAGTAAGATTGCTTTCCCAAATAGAAATTTGGGAAAGAGGCGTGCATGGATCCTCTTTCCCAAATTTCTATTTGGGAAAGGTTTCATCGGGCTAGCTACATTTTTTATAATATTTACTTCATATACGTTTTCAAAAGATATTATAGTTTCTCCAAACACAAACATCAGCTCAATCAAACAAGCAATTGAACTTTCACAAAACGGTGACAGGATAATAATTAAAAAAGGTTATTACAAAGAGCATAATATAATAATAGATAAATCTATACAATTAATTGGAGAAGATTATCCTGAATTAGATGGTGAAAAGATTGATGATATTATAATAATAAAATCAAATAATGTTTATATAAAAGGCATAGTTGTAAAGAACTCCGGAAGCAGCAGCATGAAGGATATTGCGGGTGTGCGGTTTGATAATGTGAAATACTGCACAATCGAAGACAGCCGGTTTTATGATAATTTCTTTGCTGTTTATTTAGCCGGTTCATCATTTTGTACTGTAAAATACAATATTATTAAAAGTAATGCACAGAATGAAACCTCCTCGGGAAATGGTATTCATTTATGGAAATGTGAGAATATTACAATCGAAAATAATGAAATATCCGGTCACAGGGACGGTATATATTTTGAGTTTGTAACAGACAGTAAAATTATTTCCAATATAAGCAGGTGGAACTTACGATATGGGCTGCACTTCATGTTTTCAAACGGTGATACATATGAGAAAAATTATTTCAGCAATAACGGTGCCGGTGTTGCGGTCATGTACACAAAAGATGTATCAATGATTGATAACCGCTTTGAAGACAACTGGGGTCCGAATGCTTATGGCCTATTGCTTAAGGATATTAGCTTTAGTACAATAGAAAGAAACACATTCAAAAAAAATACTGTGGGAATATACATGGAAGGGGGCACAAGTCTGAATGTAAATCATAACAGCTTTATTGAAAATGGATGGGCGTTAAAGGTTCTGGGTGACTGCACGGATGATTCAATAAAATATAATAATTTTATTGGAAATACATTTGATGTATCTACAAACAGCTCTATCAGTGTGAACCTGTTTAATGGAAATTACTGGGATAAATACAAAGGGTACGATCTTAACAAAGACGGTATTGGTGATGTAAGCTACAGACCTGTGAGCATGTTTTCTATGATAGTTGAAAAAACACCGGAAACAATTTTTCTTCTGAGAAGCATAATTGTTGATATACTGGATATAGCCGAGAAAGTAGCACCTGTATTTATTCCCGAAACTCTTGTTGATAATAATCCCAGCATATATGAAATAAGTAACAGGGAGCAGATAACAAATAATCCCACAGGGACTGCTTCGCAGCAGATAACAGGTAATAAATAATAAATTGCAGTTTACAAATCTGAATGAATATGAAAAATAATACAGTACCGGAAAAAGTTAAAATAATAAACAAAAATTCAGGTGAAGAATCTAATATAATAAGCTTATATGATACAGTTGAACAGGCAGAGCCGCAGAATGAAATAATATCAATTAAAGGATTAAAGAAATCATTTGATAAGAATCTCATTCTTAAAGGTATAAATGTTTCATTCAGCAAAGGAACAATAGCCGCAGTGATGGGACCCAACGGTTCAGGGAAGACCACACTTCTTAAATGCGTACTGGGGCTTGTAAGACCGGAAGCCGGTGAAATAACGGTTAACAATATTAACATTAAGAATAATTGTGAATACCGGAAATTTATTGGTTACATGCCGCAAACTCCGCGTTTCCCGGAAAACCTGAAAGTGAAAGAGCTTATAGATATGCTGAAGGATGTGAACGGGAACGAATGCGATTATGACGAAGAGCTTTTAATAAAGCTTAATCTTCAGGCAATATATAATAAACCTATCGGTACGCTTTCAGCGGGAACAAAGCAAAGAGTGAGCGGTTCACTTTCATTTCTTTTTAACCGTGAGATAATCATTCTTGATGAACCTACTGCAGGGCTTGACCCGGTATCATGTGAAATTATGAAGGAAAAGATAATTAAAGAAAAAGAAAACGGGAAGCTAATCATTATTACTTCGCATATAGTAAGTGAAGTTGAAGCACTCGCTGACAGGATTGTATTTCTGCTCGAGGGTAATGTACATGTAAACAGCACTGTAGATGAATTAAAAGACAGAACTGATGAATCAAATTTAAATAAGGCTATAGCAAAAATAATGGTGAATCATGGCAGCTAAAAAAATTTTAAAATATGTAATATTTGATATAATGCGGAGCAGGTTAATAATAACCTATACGCTTCTTCTGCTTGTATTAAGCTTTGGAATTATCTATCTTGGAAGAGATATCACTAAGGCAACGGTCAGCTTGCTGAATATTGTGCTTTTGATTGTTCCATTGGTCAGTATTATATTTGGAACAATACATTTTTACAATTCTCAAAAGTTCATTGAAATGCTTCTTGCCCTTCCAATAAAGCGAAGCAATATTTTTTGGGCAGAGTATTTAGGTCTGGCGGTGTCTCTATCTATCGGTTTTGTTATCGGGACAGGGATACCGTTGTTGGCCTATGGAGCTTCGGTTACAGGTGTATATTTACTCTTAACAGGAATTTTCCTCTCATTTATCTTTTCGGGATTTGCATTTCTTTCTGCAGTTATTAATAAGGATAAAGCAAAAGGTATCGGCTTATCTTTAATGATATGGTTTTACCTTTCCATATTGTTTGATGGACTGGTTCTTATGATATCCCTATTCTTCAATGATTATCCGCTTGAAAATGTTATTTTAGTTCTGACAGCATTAAATCCAATTGACCTTGCACGTGTAATGATATTGCTTAAACTTGATATATCGGCTTTGATGGGTTACACAGGTGCAACATTCGAGCAGTTCTTCGGCAGTATGATGGGAACAATATTTTCCATTGGATTTTTATTGATGTGGATTACATTACCTGCACTTGGTGCATTGAGATTATTTAATAAGAAAAATTTTTGATTCCTGAACCCCAGATTTACCCGGATTGCAAATTTATAATTGATGAGGACAAGGGGTGATGACTGCATGCTCATTGCATTACGCAAGCAGGCGTAGCAGGTAGTTATAATTTTCACATAACTGAAAAATAAAATTAATATTGAAAGACTTTAATATTGTAAAATCACCCCTTGCTTTATAATTCCTGCAGGGGTTGAAATCAAGGGGTGATTTTCCAGGTTTTAAAATCCTCCGATGTATTACAATATTTCAATTATTCAAAATATTTCATTTATTAACGCCTGCTTGCGTAATGCAATGAGCATGCAGTCATCACCCCTTGTCCTCGAATCATCTTCACCCCTTGCCCTAATGACATTTTTAATCATACTTAATCATTCAAATCTGGGTTAATCTGGGGTTCAGGCTTTTAATATTTTTTCATTATATTGCACGTTAAAAAATCTTATGAATATTCTTTCCAGGAATAAATCATTGTTAATTATAACCGGTGTGCTTATTGCACTTGTTATAACCGGCTATATTTTTCTGAAACCCGGTAATACAGCAGTTGGAGACGATGCTCTTTATAAATGGGTTACATCTGAAACTGATTATGTTTTTTACAAAAATAATCCTGAAATTCTTCCTACATCAAGTGAAACCGAAAGAGCGCATGATGATTTTATGCGTGTGCGTATAAATAAAAAAGCTGCATCGGTACTTGGTGCTGATGGAACGGTTCCGGAAGGTTCATTCTTTCCTGATTCATCAATTATAGTTAAGGAAATTTATTCGGATAAGACAAGCAGTTCTCCCGACCTGTTAGCAGTTATGGTTAAGCTAAAAGGTGCAAAGAATAATGGCAATGACTGGCTCTGGGCGGAATATACTCCAAAAGGAGAAACGGAGTATTCGGTTGAGAAGGAAGGCAAAGTGTGTGTAAAATGCCACAGACCCGGAAGAGATTTTGTGAGGATTTTTGATATTGTGAAATAGAATATAGAGTGTGTTAAGTGTTTAGAGTCTATGGAGTGCGTTAACCGTGTTAACTCATAATGTCAATATCAGCAGTGATTATGATTTTACAGAACTGTATAAGTTATTGTTAATTCGTTGTGAACTTTATATCGAAACTTTTTCCAAAATAATACAATACATAATCGTATAAATCAGGTGAATCTGAGTTAATCTGCGGTTCATACATTTCATTCGTCATTCCTCAATGCTTTTCCTTTTTCTTTCCTTAAAAAAACCTTATTTTTACTCACTAATAAACCAACAACAACTACAATGGAAAACTTTAAGAAAAGCATACTTGAGCTAATAATTGAAACCTCAACCAATCTTCCGCCTGATGTAAGGAAAGCTATTGCTAAGGCACAAGAGATGGAGGATAAAGGTACACAGGCAGCACTGGCATTGCAAACTATAGCAATTAATGTTGATATGGCAGCAGATGAATCAGGTGCAATTTGCCAGGATACGGGCATGCCGACTTTTGAAATAAAGACACCGGCAGGTGCTAATCAATTGTTGATGAAGGAGCAGATTAAAGAAGCAATTGCTGAAGCTACAAAACTAGGAAAGCTGAGACCTAATTCGGTAGATTCACTCACCGGCAAAAACAGCGGGAATAATTTGGGACCCGGAACTCCTGTTATTCATTTTGACCAATGGGAAAGCAACGACGTAGAAATCAGATTAATCCTCAAAGGCGGCGGATGCGAAAATAAGAATATTCAATATTCAGTGCCGGCGGACCTTGGTGATTTAGGCAGGGCAGATAGAAATCTTGAGGGTATAAGAAAATGTATTATGCACGCAGTTTACCAGGCGCAGGGGCAGGGATGCAGTGCGGGTGCTATTGGGGTTTGCATTGGAGGTGACAGGGCTTCAAGTTACCTGCATGCTAAAGCACAGCTTTTCCGTAAGCTGGATGATGTAAATCCAATTCCGGAATTGCAAAAACTTGAAGAATATGTGATGGAACATGCAAATATGCTGGGTATCGGAGCAATGGGCTTTGGCGGGAAAGCAACACTTATCGGATGCAAGATAGGTGTATTAAACCGTTTGCCTGCCAGCTTCTTTGTATCAGTTGCATATAACTGCTGGGCTTTCAGAAGACAGGGCGTGATAATTGACAGCAAGACAGGTGATATAAAGAATTGGATATACAGAGATAAGGAACCTTCTAAACACATGTCAGAAGAAAGCGAAATAAAGCTTACGGGCAATGAGGTAGTATTAACAACTCCGTTCACAGAAGAACAGGTCAGAGCATTAAAAGTTGGCGACGTAGTATTGATAAACGGTAAAATGCATACAGGACGAGATGCATTGCATCATTATTTGCTGCATAACGATTCACCTGTAGATTTGAACGGTGCTGTAATTTACCACTGCGGACCTGTATGTCTGAAGGAAGGTGATAAATGGTTTATGGGGGCTGCAGGACCGACAACAAGTATAAGAGAAGAGCCATTCCAGGCAGATGTAATAAAGAAGTTCGGTATCAGGGGAATAATCGGCAAAGGCGGAATGGGTGCAAAAACTCTTGCTGCATTAAAAGAGCAGGGAGCAGTTTATCTCAATGCAATTGGCGGCGCAGCACAATTTTATTCCAAGTGTATAAAAGAAGTTGAAGGAGTTGATTTCCTTGAATTCGGAATACCGGAAGCAATGTGGCATATAAGAGTTGAAGGCTTCCCGGCAATCGTTACAATGGATGCACACGGAAACAGCCTGCATGCAGATGTGGAGAAAAGCTCTAAAGAAGAACTGGCAAAACATAAAGAACCGGTGTTTTGAGTTTGTTAAGCATGTCCCTGCGAAAGCAGGGATCAGTTAAGTTTATTAAGTTCTTTAAGTTGATGATTTATAACAACCCCTCTATTCATATAAGTGAGCAGAGGGGTTAATAATTTTATTAAAACTAAAATGAAGAAAATAACTTTAGCATTATTGTTATGCTGTTTGTTTTCATTTCAGGTTTTTTCACAGAATAGCAAGCAGGAAAAAATTGATGGTTACTGCAGTAATCTAGATTCTCTTATTGAATTTGATAAAGATATTCACACTGCATATATGGTTCATTCAATAAGTTTCGAAACAAACAAAAGGGCAATTGGTAAACAATACACAACGGTAAAGTTTTACTACCCAATGCCTGTTGATTCAATTGTGGAAACTGATAAAGGAACCGAATTTATTTATATATATAAGTCTCCGGTGAAAATAACTGTTGAATATAATATTGCAGCAAGCCAGAAAAATATTATTGAATATTACTTTAATAAAAAAGGTAAATTAATTCTTTATAAGTATTTATCTAAGGGAGAGTATGGCTGCAATAGTATAAATAAATATTTTGAAAAAAATAAATTAATAAGGGAAGTTGTTCTTAAGCTATCTGATTGTAATGAAGAAAATGCGTTGGTTCTGCAGCAGAACTCGGTAACAGCAGTAAAAATTGTTGAGAATGCCAGAACTTATTTGAAAATGTTTGATGAGCTTGTGAAGTTGGAACAAAGAGACAAATGAGTTTATAAAGTTTATAGAGCTTGTATGATTTATAAAGGATAGAATCCCGAAGGGATGACATTATGGTAAAAAGATTCATCCCCCCACGGATAGAATCCTGAAGGGATGACATTATTATAGAAATGATAAAGATAGAATGAATTAATCATATAGTGACGAAACGTATTAAAAAAATCATTAATGAATTTCGATAAAGAATACTGGAATCAAAAATATATAAACGAAAAAACGGGATGGGATATCGGTTATGTATCCACTCCGCTGAAGGAATATATTGACCAGCTTGAAAATAAGGAACTGAAAATATTAATTCCCGGCTGCGGCAATGCATATGAAGCGGAATATCTTGTAAGCAAAGGATTCAAAAATGTTTACCTTATTGACTGGTCGGAGATTGCACTGGACAATTTTAAAAAGAGAGCACATGAAATTCCCGACAGCCATTTATTTTGCGGGGATTTCTTTAAGCATATAGAGAAATATGACATGATTCTTGAACAAACTTTTTTTTGCTCATTAGATCCTTCAGAAAGAGCAAACTATGCAAAGAAGATGCATGAGTTATTAAATGATAACGGCAAGCTTGTTGGATTATTGTTCGATACCAGCTTAAACGATGATGTTCCTCCATTTGGAGGAAGCAGAGAAGAATATGTAAAATACTTTGGGCCTTATTTTGATTTTAAAACATATGAAACTGCATACAATTCAATAAAGCCAAGAGCCGGTAGAGAGATTTTTATGATTCTGGTAAAAAAACCGGTCTGAGCAAAAAAAGTTTGTATTAAGAAAATTTATTACTCATTTCTTTTTCTCCCAATTAATTACATTGAAGTTATAACAGTAATATAACCTAAATCAGCACGATTCAGGTATTCCCACAGCCATCTTAAGATTTACAAATCTTCATTTTTAACCCAAAAAAGCATTTTTTCAAATGTAAGTTTTCTGTAAGAATTTCCATAAGCTGTAAAAATATATTTGTACCATAAAACTTAACTAACCAGAAAGGAAATTCAAACATGAAAACATTAAAAAATTACTTTATCATTGCAGTTTTATTCATGCTCGCATCACAATCCGCTTTTACACAATATTATTTTAAGTCATACGACTTTTCTCCATTTGGGACGCGGAATGATATTGGCAGGTCTATAGAAAAAAGAACACCGTCTAACGGCTGGTCAATTGCAGGATACACTAATACCACAACCGGAGGATATGACTGGACATATACAAAATTAAACGCGGCCGGTATTCCTGTATGTACTGCTACCCTGGGTTTTTCGCTGGCAGATTCGTGTTTTTCTCATATTGAAATTAATTCTAACAATCCTCCATTCAGAAGAGCCGTTCTTTCGGGATTTTATCGTAATACGAGCGGTATTGAAAAAGCATCATGGAGCATACTTGATTCTTCATGTGTCCATTTATTATCAAAGCAAATTTTAGATACTGCAAAAAGTCAGTACAGGCAAACAAGCATGACACCATATGGATTTGCAAATTCAGGATTTATTCAAATGTATTCAAACGGAGCATATAAGAATAAAATGCTCGTAACAAACTATAGTTTTTCGGGTTCAATGTCCTGGGGCTATAAATATTTCTCATATACCCCATCCAACGATGAAGCTTATTCGATTTGTTACCAGCCTGTTGGTACAGCTTACTGTGTTGCAGGCAGAACAAATGCATTAAAAGGATACGGTACAAAATATGATGTTTTGGTAATGAAGCTTACATCTGCCGGAATTCCATCATGGAAAAAAATATATAAATTACCGGCATCGGTGAATTCAAATGCATACAAAATTATTCCTATGACTGACGGGGGATATGTAATTTGCGGATGGACTAACATGTATGATACAACTACAAATGATATTTGGGTATTAAGAATTAATACGGCAGGTACTGTTATGTGGAGCTATACATATGGTTACCCGGGTGTAAATGAAATTGGGCATTCTATCGTGTACAATGCATCAAACAATACTCTTACACTCACAGGATATTTAACTTCTGCTTCAAATG
>RPQH01000041.1 GCA_003820375.1 Ignavibacteriota bacterium | reverse complement strand
TGTATCAGTAAATGTTAATCTTGCGGTAATGGCATATCCGGTCAAACTGTCTATAAATGTTATGTCTGCAATTTGCCTGCCTCCAATACCAGGCATAAATTGCTGGTACCATCCGCCTGTTAAGTTAACAGGCACAGTAAATCCAAGTATGATAATTAAGACAACAAGAAGCGAGAATAAAATTTTAAGTTTAGTTCTCATGGTGCAGATTTGATTGTTGTTGTAACTTATTGATTATTTCTGATTAATGCAATTAATTTAGCGATAGGACTAGAGGAGAGAATCAGAGTTCCTTTCCCTCCTTCCCAAGTTGTACTTGCCTATGCTGAATCCTGCCTGCCCTGAATCCTGTTTACAGGAGTGAAACAGCAGGAAGGAAAAAAAACAACTGCCAAAGGCAGTCAAGTCAACAACGGGGCAACTAACCAATCCGGTCATAGTCTCAATTTTGCCGCCCGCCTGTACGGGCAGGCATGTGGATTTTCTCCACAAAAAATCAGAGTTGGGTTCAAAACAAGTCGGAGATGGGTTCAAGTTGTGCCGGAGTTGGGGTCAAGTTGGTATCAAGTTGGGTCATCGTTTTCCAAAAACAGGGGTTAACTCATTGCAGTATAAGGAGATAGCTCCGTCAAATTCACCGGGATGCTATGAATAAAATGGCGATTATGTGAAGGAAATGCGGTTTATTCCGAAAAATAAAACTTCACTATATCGTTAACTAAAATAGCTATATGAATTTATAATAGTGAATAATTTGTCGCTGGGAATGGTGGAGTTAAAGTGATACTTTAGGGCTTTTCGGCTTATTTTAAGCTGCATCCCGTTCTAATCGCATATTGATTCTTCTAACTTCTAACCTCTGACATCTAACTTCTAATAATTATAAATCCTGCTAAAATTGATGGGATTGCCACGCTTCGCTCGCAATTGTGCTTAACATCCAAACTATTTTAACCAAAAACTTGACAATTAGCTTTTACTATATTAAATTATATAGTGATGCTTATATATCAGTATAAGCATAAATAATCGTTCTTTGATAATATAGAGATGAATTATAGCATGTCGTAATATTGTCTAAAAATACTGCTCACGAATTTAGTTAGATTTTGGCAGGATGAAAAAAATATGTACTGAAAAATGCACTAATGAAATTTCCGTAAAAAACCTCAATTAATCATTAAACCAATTGTTACAATTGCTTGTCATATAGTTATGAATGATTGAATTTGATGAAATAAGCAAATTTTCCTAATATGCTTATATCATTGTAACAATTTTAATATAATTATATTTTTGTTTCTTCATTTGCACATACCAAAAACCCAATTGGATGAAAAGTTAATAATTGGCTTAAAAGAAGGGGATACTTCTTCTTTCAAAGGTCTGTACGATTCTTATAAAGACAAAGTATATAACCTTGCCGTAAGCTATACTCAAAATCCGCAGGATGCCGAAGAACTCACACAGGATGTATTTGTAGAAATATTCAAATCAATCGATTCATTCAAAGGGGATTCAAATTTCAGTACATGGGTTTACAGGATTACGGTAAACAAATCCCTCGACTTCATCCGTTACTCAAAACGCAAAAAAAGATTTGGCTTCATTACGAATTTATTCAATCCCGAAACAGGAGAGCAGGTTGTGGAGCGTTCCGATTTCATCCACCCCGGCATTGAAGCTGAAAACCGTGAGCTTTCAAAATACCTGTTTATGGCAATGGAAAAGCTGCCGGAATCTCAAAAAACCGCATTTATTTTATCAAAAGTTGAAGGATTAAGCAATCCGGAAATATGCGAAATCATGAACTTAAGCATATCTTCAGTGGAATCACTGCAATTCCGTGCAAAACAGAGCCTTAGGAAGCATTTAAGCGGAATTTATGACCGGCTGCTCTAACCGCAGGAATTTAACCGGAATATCGTCTAAATAATTGTGAAAGAAGATATAGAAAAATGGATAAATGAAGTGCTAAACAGCACAAACGGCTTGCAAAGAGCTAAAGCGGGTGCATTTCTATATCCTAAAATACTCAACCGGCTGAAAAATCCCGCAAAGGAAACCGCTTATATATCTAAGAAGAAGGTTGCCTTGGGGTTTCTTACGATTTTATTATTGGGACTGCTTAATGCCGGTGCGGTTTTGTATAAAGGTGATGATGTGTATTCCGGTAATGACACAAAATCGGTTATAGAAGAGTATTTCCCGTCAGGCAGCAGCAGAACGCTTCAACAAATTTTTATCAGTAAATAAAATGAAGAAAGATACTTTTTTAATTACGGCTGTCATAATCCTGTTTGTATTCAACTTGCTGACACTTGCATATGTGATGTTCGGATTAAAAAAAGATAATCCTCCGTTCCCTCCGGGACCTCCTCCCGGCCTGGTAGTTGAAGACAGGCTGCAGTTAAATCCGGAGCAGAGACTGCAGTTTGAAGAGCTGAAAAATGAGCATAGAAAAGCGATGGAATCATTGTTGAATACCTCACGGGATTTGCATGACAGCTACCTTAATGAATTGAAAAAAGACGACATTGATACAATAAAAAGAAATGATTTATTACGGCAGATAGGTGATAACCAGAAAGAAATAGATAAGGTAACATTTACGCATTTCGAAAAGCTGCGTGCAATATGCACCCCCGAACAGAAGAAGCTGTACAATTTATTCATAGATGAGCTGGCACGTACATTAAGACCTCCGGACCGTCAGCCGGACGGACGGCCTACTAAAGCACCGCCTCCCGGAAGATAAGATTATACTTTAAAATAGAATTGAATTTGTTTTGAAAATTGCAGATATTTGTAATTCTTACTGGTTTATAAGGAATAAAATTTATAAACCAAGTATGGCAGGGCCCGTAGCTCAGTGGTAGAGCATCTGCCTTTTAAGCAGAGGGTCGGTGGTTCGAGACCACCCGGGCTCACTTGTTTTTCAACATTTTTACCTACCTAAGACATTTTTAGTGACCTATTTAGTGACTATACCTGTTTTCTAAGGTGAGCGTAACATTAGAAAAGGAAAATCTAATGTTTATTTCAAAAGGGTATAAAGGCGTTTACGATCTTTACATCACTAATCTTATTACCGGAAAAAGAACCAAAATATCCACTGGAACCAAGAAACGTAATGATGCTTATAAATTTCTTAGGGATTATGAGCTTTCCAATTCGCTAGCCGCAAATAAACCAATTTCACAGCATTACACACTGAATAATCTAAGAGATGATGTTTTAAGCTATGTGAAAATAAACTTTGAGTTTAAGACGATGAAAGTTTACACAACTACTTTAAACAATTTTATTAATTTTTTGGGGAATATTCAGGTAAAGCAATTAACGGTATTAGGTATGGAGAAATATAAATCATACCGTTCAAATCTGGTCAGTAAAACAACAATCAATATTGAAATCAGAACTCTTATAGCTGCATTCAATATTGCAGTAAAACTAAACTTAATTATTCAAAATCCCATTAAAGGGATAAAACAATTCACCATTCCACAAAAAGATAAACTTAGCTTCAGCAGTGAAGAAATTAATTTGATACTATTAAAAATTCATAATGAAAATTTTAGAAATTTGATAAAATTTGCATTGTTAACCGGATGCAGGTTAAATGAGATTTTAAACATTCAATTAAAGGATATTGATTTTATTAAATTAGTATTAACTATCAGAAATAAGCCGGATTTTAAAATCAAAACAGGTAAGATAAGATATATTCCCATCTCAGATCATTTACTAGAGGTCATACAATCAATTTTAAGCCACTCAGGAAACGTTATAGAGCTATCTGAACCGGAGAAGTACCTATTTACCAATAACATGGGCAGAAAACTCTTTGGTAATCATGTATCTAAGCTATTTAAGAAATATCTAAGGACTGTGAGTTTACCTGAAAAATTCCACTTCCATTGTTTGAGGCATACTTTTATAACCAATCTCATAAAAAATGGAGTAAATATTAACTTTACAAAACAGCTTGCAGGACATAGTGACATAAAAACAACAATGGGATATATACATATTGAAACAGAAGATTTAAGAGATGCAGTGAATATGATAAAGATAGCTTAATACAGCTAATCTATAAATATACTGGGGTATCATGTATAATGTAAAATGTAAATGGTTTTATTATGAAATATTTTAATGAGACCTGATGAATTGCAACAGTATTAGCGTCAACGTGAGGAGTTCCGCCAGATATGCCACCCTATCATCAAAAACTACAATTAACCCAAAAAAGAAAATCAGAACCGTTAACAATAATTAATCCGAATACTATATACCCCTTCGGTGAAACGGAGCGTGTGACTTATCACCAAATGAAATGATGAATTGACTTTGCAGCGGAGAAAGGATGAGGTGATAATGCAAGATTCAACAGGACAAGAGAAAACATATTATGATTTGATGATAGCAGTTTGCGAATGCACAATACAACGCCATTTCATAAGTGCATGAGCAATCTGCGAATATAAAACGTGACGGGGATAAAACAAGGGAAAAAGTCTGTGAGCGAACCAAAACTAAAACTACCAGAAAAAGCCAACACCTGAAAGAAATTCAATAACGGTGTAGCGAACAGTCTTTTTTCCCGCACCGGCTTGATATCAAAAATGTTATGAGATGATTACCAGATAAGCCCAAAAAAATGAGAAATAACACGCATTATGTATTCGGGAGAATCGGAAGCTGTGATACATCGCTTAAAGACAGGCAACAAATGAAAAACAAACGAACCGGGATTCAATTATATTCTGACAACAGGATAAAGTAAAACAGCTTTACATAATGCCTTGTTATTTTCTCATTTTTTTGGCTAAAATTCGGGGTGAGGCAACTGCCGAAGGCAGTCAGGTCTGCCAAAGGCAGTCAGGTCTGCCGAAGGCCGACAGGCGAACACAATATCCCTATACCAAATGAAATGATAGAATTGAAGAGCGGAATTGCACAAAGTGCGCTGAAGCGGATGCCGGGTTTAAATAAACAGCGGAGCGGATAAAGGGACAAGATAAAAGAGTTCTTACAATATGTTTATTCCTTTCATATAACGTTTAAGAGAGGTTTTGTAAGTGAAAAGGTGTAAAACAATAGGTGAAACATTATTGAAATAAAAGGAAAAGAAGAGATAAAAACGATAAAGTGAATTAATATCATACATTGATATTATAATAATAGATCAGATGATTATATTAATAACGTTGGAAACAAAGAACAAGAAAGGAAATTAAATGAAAAACAAAAAATATACAATTTATCTATTTTTTATTCTTTTCCAGTTAATATTTATATATGATGTGACAAATACGCAAGTAATTAAAGTTGTCAAAGATAGTGAAGGATATGGATGGTATTTAGCGGATTACATACTACCGGATGCAATAATAGAATATAGAATAAACGATAGTGAAAAAAGATGTGTGAATGGTGGTGAAATGGATGCAAGGGATTATTACACAGTGAATTTACTACCTACCAAAATACTAAGAGGCAAGTATGCAATAGTACTTTATACAAAACCTTACAAAATAATTTTTAGAACAGCTTTTGAAATAAGGTGAATCCTTTAATCAATAGACAAATTCACTTTAAACAGGATTTAACCTTTTGTACGGAGTATATTGAATTAAGCAAATAATAAGTATAAATTTGCAAATAATAGACCTTTAGACCCTGTGCAAAAACGCCGATAACTAATCACATTAAAAGACACAATTTAAGACATTTCCAAATTCAAATTAAAAAGATAATCATTCTTTGACTACAGAGCAATAAAAGAACTTGAAGATAATTTATGGAAAAAGACTGAGACTTTTGTAAAGCAAGTGCATAATATCATAGAATAGTTTTCATGCTGTAAGCAACATTGCGAGACAAAGGAATTAAAATAAAATCATGGGATGATACGAAAGTTTTAGCAAATTATTTGTAAACTTGACAAGGTAAATTACAATATACCAAAATGTTAAATACACTTCTAAAAATAGGCGAATGGCAAAGCAGGGGAAAAAGTGAATGGGATAGGTTTTTAGATAAACCAATGATTAGAACGACAGATAATAATAGAAATGAGGTAACCAACTATGTCTTGCCAATAATTTTTGATTTGGACGAGATGAAAGTGGTAATTGAAACGAAGAATATAAGTAAATATGATGAGAGATTGATTGAACAATTGAAATTATTGAAAGTACAAGGTGGAAACAATAAAGCCATTTATGCTACAGTGCAAGCAAGCAAATTAATTCAACTTTACAAAACCTTTTTTGGAAAAGAAAATGAGCAAGTACAAGAGGGTGAGATTTCTGAGGGGGTTAAAAAAGAAAATAAATTTTCACCAAGTGAAACATTTTGTAATATTTTAGCTGGTATATTTTCGCTTAAGGAAAAGTTTATTAATGAAATAAATGAAATAAATATTAATGCAATTGAAAGAAAATTAAAATTAAATAATAATGAAAATATAGTTTTGGTATATGCGGCAGTAAAAGCAAGCAAATACGGAATAAATGAACCAAAACCTATAGCAGAAAATTCGGATTACTTAGAGTTTTTAAAAAGCAAATTTTTAAAAACAGAGAAGAAATCTGACGATAAAGACAATTCACATAAATCGCAAAAGCTGTGTTATGCAAGTGGAGAATTATCTGAAAATGTAGTTGAAATGAATTTAACAAAAAGGTACAGCTTGAATAAAATGTTTGTTACAGAAACTAAGAACTATGCATCACTATTTAATAAAAATAATTTCCCAATAAATTACCAAGTAAGTAAACAAAACCAGGAGAAATTAGACTATGCCTCAAATTTTATTTTAAAAGATTACAAAGTAAAAATTGCCAATATCGACCACGTAATAATACCTCACTTCCGGGAAGAGGAAAACCTAGATTGGGAATTTGCATTGAGAGGAATAAAAGAACAATCTGATATGCTGTTTAGTTTTGAAACTCTTGAAAATATTGTAAAAGATGTAAAAGATGAAACTAATAATATTTTTTGGATTAACTTCATTGCTTATGAATCGGATGGTAATTTTTTCAAGTCAACAGAAATTATCAAAGATGTAAGTAGTTTTCATTATCAAAAGGTAATAAAGACTTTTAGAGAAATGCATTGGGAATTAAAAGCGGCAAGGTATGTAGACTGGAACAGTGTAATGACAGAATACGGAACTTCAGGGAAGTTTTTTAATTTCAATACTGTTTACACCTTAATTCCAATACGAAAAGATAAGGAAAAGAAAAATAAAGCATTAGATTTGTTTAAAACTATTTTAGAAAACAGAACTATTGATAAAGAAAATTTATTTGTTTATTTCACGGAACTTATTTTATGTCACTATTACGAACGATATAAAAGTTACACAAATATTCCAATGTCAACAAAAGAATATTTTAGTAAATCAGTAAGAGACAGTGTTTTCAAATATCTTGCATTTATAGAAATCCTAAAAAAATTAAATTTATTTAAAATGGAAGAAACAAAACCAATCATTGAAGAAACAGGAGACATATATGACCAAGCCATACTGGATTTCTTCAATAAAATGCAATTAACACAACAACAACAAGCTATGTTCTATTTAGGAAGAATGCTAAATGTTGTTGAGTTTATTCAAAAAGGAAAAAAAAGAACTGTTATTCAAAAAGTAAATTTTAATGGAATGGACAGAGATGATATTAAGAAACTGCGGAATGCACTTATGGAAAAAGCCAAACAATACAGTAAGGTAGGTAAGATTATATTTTCAGACAGAAAATTTGGAGAATCATTCGACTTTAATAATTGGAGTTTAAACCCACAAGAGGCAATTTTCTTCTTGCTAACAGGATATTCTTTTTATATTAGTAAAACAAAAGCAATGGAAATTGAAAAGGTAGAAATTGAACAATCTGAGGAATCAGGAATTGACGAAACTGAAAATCAATAACAAACTTTAAACTAAATTAATATGAAAGAAACAATTAAAAATTCATCAGATTTCCTGTTCATTTACGAAGCCATACAGTGTAATCCCAATGGCGACCCAGATCAGGAAAATAAGCCCAGAATGGATTACGATACTAGCACAAATTTAGTTACCGATACACGCGTGAAACGATTTATAAGAGATTATTTAAAGGAAAAAGGAAACCCGATATTTGTAGATATGGAAGGAAATTCAAAAGTGAGTGTTGATAACAAGCTAAGAGCAGTAATCAAAAGAACTATTGAAGACACAAAGGATTTGGAAAGAGCATTTATTGAAAACAAAAATGCACTTGAAGTCTACAAAAATATTATAGAAAAAGAAAAAGATACGGAGAAAGCACTGGCTATCATTATGGACAAAAAATTTAAAGATAAGGAAGTCAATTATGAATTATTAGCTTATCTTGTAAAAGATAAGTTCATAGATGTAAGAATGTTTGGAAGTGCTTTTGCTGTTGCTGGATTTACTAAAGCATATACAGGTGCTATACAATTAAACTGGGGTTATTCGTTTAACAAGGTAGAATTGATTGATTCAAGTTCTATTGTTACCATTATGAATGATGACAGCAGCACCTTTGGAAAAGATTATCGAGTTCATTACAGTCTGTTAGGATTTAACGGGACAATAAATGGAGGTGCAGCAAAAACTACCGGTTTGACTGAAGATGATGTAAAAGTATTCAGAGAAGCAATATGGGAAAGTATACCTGCAAATCCTACACGCACAAAACTAAATCAATATCCAAAGCTGTACATTGAAATAGTTTATAATGAAGGTGTTTCAAACGGACAATTCGGTGATTTAAGGAACTACATTAAAATAAATCCAAAGTCAGGAATTTCAGAGAAACAAATTAGAAAATTCAATGATTTGGAATTAAATACTGATAGTTTGTTCAGCATATTGAAAAAGAATACAGGTAAAGATAAAAAAATTAAGGAAGTAATCCTAAAATCATCACCGGATATTAGCATAAATTTAAATTAGAATTACTTTTGCTTATGGAAATATTATGTTTTAAAATACGAGGGAAATTAGCTCATTTTAGAAAGTATTATGCAAACAATACAGCATTTAGCTTCACTATTCCACCACGAACAAGTTTAATGGGGATTACAGCTGCTGTGATGGGTTGGAATAAAGATTCCTATTATGAAGATTTGGCATCGGAGAAAATCCGTTTTGGAATAAGAGTGCTATCACCATTAAAAAAAGGCTTTCATCGATTGAACCTATTGAGTATAAAAGCAATAGGAGATATGGCAAAAAAGTGGACATCGGATTTTAGAGGAGAAGGAGGAAGAATCCAAACACCTTTTGAGATTGTTAGTTGTTGGGATATTAGAAACGGAGATGTAGTATATCAGGTATTTTTAGCACCAACAGAATCAGGAGATGAAATATTCAAATTACTTAAAGAGCAATTCCTTAAACGTAAACCTGTCTTTGGGATTAGCTTAGGCACAGCAAATTTTATCTCTTCCATATCAGATATTGAATTAGTCGAGGAAGATAAAATAATAGTAAAGCCAACGAATGATTATGTTTTGATGAATACAGCTGTCCCCACTAAATTAATTGAAGATTTAAAGTTTGATAAGGAAGAATACGCAAATTATAATTTTGTAGAAGAAGATATGATGCCGGGAGATTTTATTGAAAATGGAAATAGAGAAGTAAGGAAGATGAATCAATTATTTTTTTCAATTACTTGCAACCCGATAAGAATAAAACTCAAAAGCCCCTATTATGAAGTGAGTTTAAAAAATGAAATTATTAACCTCCAATTTATGGATGCATGAACTACTTTTCACATAGTAAAGTAGGAAATGATGGCAATGTTTATGGCACAAAAAGGCTTATTGATCACATAAACGGGGTCTTAGAAAAAGCACATTTACATTATTCATCAAATCTTGATTTAGGGTACGCTGAAAAAGAATTGAAAGATTTGCTTAAAATAATCATTCAATTTCACGACCTGGGAAAATACACATCATATTTTCAAAACTACCTCCTCAAAAAGAATCCAGTTGATTATACCCTAAAACAACATGCAAGAATTGGTGGTCTCGCAGCTTATAATTTGCTAAAAGAAAAAAATGAGAAACAAGCATTACTTGCAATGTTTCTCATTTTTCTACATCATTCACAACTCAGTGAGCCTTTGCAAATTTTAGAAAAGCTGAATGATCATCTAATAAAGATTATAGAACATCAAAAAGTAGATTTAGCAAAATTCATAACGAATATTGAGAAAGATATGCGGCTAGTAAAACTTTCAAATATTATTTACTACCCGGAAGAAAAACCCATCAGAAAGGCAATGAAAGAATGGGTGCTGCGCAATTCAACTATTCAAGACTATTATTTGATCAACTATTTATTTTCCTTACTGATTGAGGCTGACAAATTGGATGCTTCGGATACACAAATTTATAATAGAAAACAAATACCTGCTGAAGCAGTAAGTATTTATCTTAATGAATTAGATACAACAAAATCAAGTTTGGAACAGATTGAATTAAGAAATAAAACAAGAGAATCCGTTTTAAAAAATTTAGAAAGGAATGACATACTAGAAAAAAAACTTTTTACTTTCACAGCTCCAACAGGTATTGGAAAGACTTTAACTGCACTTGATTTTTCAATTAAACTTAAAGATAAAATAAGAAAAAAACAAAACCGAGAAGCACAGATTATATATGCACTACCTTTTATTAATATAATTGAACAAGCATATGAAGTTTATAGAAATGTTTTGCCTGATGAAATAAAATTATTAGCACATTATCAATATGCCGATGCTTTCGAGCAGCTTATTACATATGATGAAGAAGTTAGTGGTTATAATCAGAAAATAATGACTATTGATACCTGGCAATGTGATGTAGTTATAACTTCTTTCGTCCAATTTTTACAAACATTGATTGGAAATAGAAACAAATTATTAAAGAAGTTTCATCATTTTGCAGGTTCAATAATAATTCTTGATGAAGTACAAACAATAAGATTGGAACAATTGCCTTTAGTTGGTGCTGCTTTATATTATTTATCTAAGTACCTTGATGCAAGAATAATATTAATGACAGCAACAAAACCAAAGATTTTTGAACTTGCAAACAATGAAATCTTAGGAAAAGAAAATGAGAAAGCAGAATCTTTTGAATTATTGGAAAAACATGTTGAAGTATTTAAAAAGTTGCACAGAACAAAATTAGTCCCATTAATTGCTGAACCGGTGGAAACCGACGAAGCCTTTATTAATGAAAGTTTTAAGAAATATTGGAGTGATAACAAATCCTGTCTAATTGTGGTTAACACTGTAAATCGTTCAATTAATTTATATTCAAAATTGAGAAAGTTTGTTGATGAAAATAAAATGTTAAACCAGATTTATTATTTGTCAACCAATATAATACCCATACATAGATTAAACATAATTGAAAGCATAAAAAAAGATTTAGGAAATGGGGAAAAACCAATATTGGTCTCAACTCAGTGTGTTGAAGCAGGTGTTGACTTGGATTTCGATATGGGATTTAGAGACTTAGCGCCTATTGATTCAATAATACAGGTTGCAGGAAGGATAAACAGAAATAATGACAAAAAGAAACAATTTTCCCCTTTATATATTTTTGATTTCAAAGATTGTTCTAAGATATATGGCACTTTAACTAACACTCAAACTAAAGAAGTGTTTAAAAACAACGATGAGTTCGTAAATGAAATAAATGAATGCGATTATCTTGAATTAATAGAAAAGTACTTAAGTACAAGAAATGAAAAAGAATCTTATTCTTATTCAAGAAACATTTTTAATTCTATGAAAAAACTAAGATACGACGGGGATGAAAATGATTTTCCTGTTTCAATTTTCAAGGTTATAAAAGAACAGGAATTTGCTGAATCTGTGTTTATAGAAATTGATGAAAGAGCAATACAAGTAAAAGAAAATTTCTTAAAACTTAGTAAAAAAGAGATTTCGCGAGAACAATATGAATCAAATAAAAAAGACTTTAATCAAAGAATTATAACGGTTCCAAAGAATTATTTAAAGTCTTTAAAACAAGAAGGAAACAGAACAAATCTATCGGATAATTTATTAATTGTACCTAAAGAATTAATTAAAGATTATTACAATTCGGAAAAAGGATTTATAAGAAAGAAAGAATGCGATGACGGAAAAATTGTTATGCTGTGAAAACCTAATATAAACATATAAACTATGTAATTTTAAGTTTAATATAACCTCATGCACATTCTCACATCCATAATTCGTTTACCTGAAATTTCTCTTTTAACAAGAGATGCTCATAAACTGCGTGGCTTTTTTGGGAATTTGTTTAAGGAAAAATCACCGTTATTGCATAATCATTTCGATGATGGTTCACTTGTATTCAAATATCCGCTTGTGCAGTATAAAGTGATAGAAAATATCCCAATGCTCATTGGTTTAAACGAGGGAGCAGAACTTCTTACTTCACTTTTTCTGAAAATGAAAGAACTTGATATTAACGGTAAGACATACCCTATTAATTATAAGAATATAGAAAATAAAAAATGTGAATTTGGACTCTGCCCGGAACTTCATGAATATTCATTCAAGACTTTATGGATGGGATTGAATCAAGAAAACTATGAGAAATATAATCAATTGAAAAAGTATGCAGACGAATCAGGAATACCTCATATACTGACTAAAATACTGGTAGGTAATATATTGAGCTTTTTCAAATCAACCGGGTATCACGCAGATAATACTATATTGCTTAAAACGCATTTAAAAGAAAAGACAACCGGTTTTAAAGGCAACAAAATGCTGGCATTTGAGGGCAATTTTATAGCAAATGTGTTACTGCCTCAATATATAGGGCTGGGCAAAAGTGTGTCAAGGGGATTTGGCACCATTGTTGAGACTGCCACAAGTGGATTAACTTAACGCTTCCCAATGCAGATAAATATCAATACAAAAGGTACATATATCCATGTCAAAGACGATATGTTTGAAGTTAAAATACCGTCTGACAGTGGTGATGTACAAAAGTTTCATTATTCAGCAAAGAAAGTTACGTGCATTGTATTGGCACAGGGCATAGCTCTCAGTACCGATGCCGTAAAACTTGCGATTACAAATAATATAGATATAATTTTTACCGAAGATGATGGTTTCCCTCTTGGAAGAGTATGGCACAGTAAACTTGGCAGCACTACTAAAATTAGAAAAAAACAGCTAGAAGCAAGTATGAATAATATTGGTGTTAAATGGATAAAAGATTGGATTGGTGCAAAACTGCAGAATCAGGTTGATTTTTTAAATGATTTAAAAAAACACAGAAAAGAAAAAGCTGATTTCATAGATGAAAAGATTAAAAACATAATAAACCT
The DNA here is from genome assembly GCA_003820375.1 of Ignavibacteriota bacterium. Classification (GTDB taxonomy): domain Bacteria; phylum Bacteroidota; class Ignavibacteria; order Tepidaquicellales; family OLB5; genus RPQH01. The sequence continues at coordinate 24,217 of RPQH01000041.1, read as the reverse complement.
TAAAAATTCTTTAATGCTCTTGAATGCCTCGTTAAGCAATGAAATAGCGGATATAATAAGAGGTCTGGAAGGAACATCGGGACGCATTTATTTTGAAACACTAGCGAATCTTATTGCTGATGAATATAAATTCAACGGTAGAAGCTCCAGACCTGCTAAAGACCCTTTCAATGCTTTTCTTAATTACGGTTACGGAGTTTTGTATTATAAGATTGAAAAAGTTTTAATAATTGCCGGCATTGACCCTTATCTTGGTTTTCTTCATAGAGATGATTATAATCAGTTAAGTATGGTTTACGATTTCATAGAACCATATCGAATCTATCCTGAGCGAGTAGTATTAAAATTATTTTCAGCCAAACGGGTCAACAAGTCCCATACAGATGAAATTACAAATGGCTACACGCTAAATAAAGAAGGTAAAGTTTTATTGATGGAAAACTTCACTAAATATATGGATGAAGAAACTATAAGGTATAAAGGAAGAAATCAAACACGTTCAAATTCAATTCAGTTCGATGCACATAATTTTGCTAATTCTCTAATAAAATAAAGCATGATAGTTTGGGCAATGTATGATATAAAAAAAGATAAATCCAGAAATAAAGTTGCTAAATTATGTAAACAGGCAGGTATTTATAGAGTTCAGTATTCTGTATTCCTTGGAACCCTGAAAGAAAACGAAAAAGATTCATTAAAACTTCAGATAGAAGAGCTAATCGACAAAGAGACAGATTCTGTTTATATATTTCCAATGAGTAAAAACGAACTTAAAAGTACAGTATTACTCGGTCAGGCATTTGATAAAAAACTTGTAACCGATAAAGTTAAACAGTTATTCTTTTAAATCATTGACAGTTACGCCTTCACATATTATTGAATATCTTTTTTGCCATAGATACACTTATTTTGAATACGTTCTGTGCATTCCACAATTTGAGGAAAAATACTATAAAGTTTTAAAAGGCAGAGAAGTACATGATGAAAAGTTAAAAAGAAATAAAGAATATTTAAGACAAAGAATCGGTGTTGTAGAAAAGCATATAGATAACTATCTTAGTAATGAATATCTTAGAGGACGGGTTGATGAGGTTGTCCTACTTAAAGACAATACAATGGCACCACTTGATTACAAATTTGCAGAATATAAGGATAAGATTTTTGATACTTATAAAACACAGTTGTTTTGTTATGCAATACTTATAGAATCAAATTTCGGAAAAACGGTCAACAGAGGTTATATAGTTTATACTAGGTCAAATAACAAATTAATAGAACTGTTTATTAATGATAGAGATAAACAAGATGTAATAAGAATTGCTAAAGAAATAATAAATATTATTGAGAACAACTATTTTCCAAAAGCAACTAAATATAAACTTAGATGTATTGATTGTACGTATAGGAATATTTGTATAAAATGAAATTTCCCTGGATAAACTTATTTATTAAAATGTTGAAAAGTTGTTAAGTGAATTATTTTTAAATAAATTGGAGTAATTATATTTACGGAAAAACATAGAATATCGGATAAAACTAACCGGTTAAGACCTAATTATAATGAAAATAACAATTTGGTTTACTGCATTAACTATCTTATTTGCGTATATTTAATGAGATAAACGCGTTCTTTACTATATTCCATTACAACAAGGATTGAAATTAATAATTCTGCATTGCAGCTGTATCAAATAAATCCGTTCTTTACTATATTCCATTACAACAAGGATTGAAATCTACTCTCGGACGCCGCTGCTATTGTGCAGATAGGTTCTTTACTATATTCCATTACAACAAGGATTGAAACCGTGATTCAATTGTAGACGGCTTCAAAAATTCCAATGTTCTTTACTATATTCCATTACAACAAGGATTGAAACCAATAAAATAATTGTTGGTGATATTCCCGATGAAAGCGTTCTTTACTATATTCCATTACAACAAGGATTGAAACAGCGGCGTCTTTATTAATTTCTTCCCAGTTCACTGTTCTTTACTATATTCCATTACAACAAGGATTGAAACTTAATTTCTTCCCAGTTCACTTCATACTCGAATCTTTGTTCTTTACTATATTCCATTACAACAAGGATTGAAACCTTCTTACCTTGAACGCTTCCGCGACTATGCGAGAAAGTTCTTTACTATATTCCATTACAACAAGGATTGAAACTATTCGTACCTGCCGGCGGGAGTATTGAGCCGCACGCGTTCTTTACTATATTCCATTACAACAAGGATTGAAACAACAGCATTACAAGCCCGCTGTACCGCGATATTATGTTCTTTACTATATTCCATTACAACAAGGATTGAAACTAATTACTATAAGCATTTGTCAAGGCACTTTCCCTGTTCTTTACTATATTCCATTACAACAAGGATTGAAACATAATTTTTTCTCTTGAATAAAAATCTAATGCTTTGTTCTTTACTATATTCCATTACAACAAGGATTGAAACTTTCCTCAAGCTGCCGGGACATATCCACGCCGCGTAGTTCTTTACTATATTCCATTACAACAAGGATTGAAACATATGAATATAGAAAATACCAAAGCAAACGGTAAAATGTTCTTTACTATATTCCATTACAACAAGGATTGAAACGGGAGGTGTAGAGCTCGTCGGGTATGTCGAGGGTGTGTTCTTTACTATATTCCATTACAACAAGGATTGAAACGGAACATTATCAATCCATTTGATTTTCTCTATGTTTCCAGTTCTTTACTATATTCCATTACAACAAGGATTGAAACCTTTACCGGAAAAATTAAAACCTACTGGAACAAAGTTCTTTACTATATTCCATTACAACAAGGATTGAAACTTATAAGACGTTTCAGTGCCATCGCTGTATAGCTTGTTCTTTACTATATTCCATTACAACAAGGATTGAAACCACGGGGTCAAATTGGGAATGGATATTGATATGTGTTCTTTACTATATTCCATTACAACAAGGATTGAAACATTATGCTAAAGCAGGGCATAAATTAGTTTTCTATGTTCTTTACTATATTCCATTACAACAAGGATTGAAACCTATCGCAACCCTCGAAAAAGTATTCGAGAGCTTAAACGTTCTTTACTATATTCCATTACAACAAGGATTGAAACAAGAGGGTACACGTGAAGAAGATAAAAGTAAAGAGAAGGTTCTTTACTATATTCCATTACAACAAGGATTGAAACGTTGGTATATTCTACTCATGGCAGTGTGAGTTTGTGTTCTTTACTATATTCCATTACAACAAGGATTGAAACTTCCGGATATAACACAATTACCAGTTCGTGGCACAGTTCTTTACTATATTCCATTACAACAAGGATTGAAACTGAATCACGGTTTCAAAGGAGATAAAACAATTTTCTTAAGGTTCTTTACTATATTCCATTACAACAAGGATTGAAACGACATTGCTCCTTATGGACAATCTATTAAGGCGGCATTGTTCTTTACTATATTCCATTACAACAAGGATTGAAACAAGTTAACGGAACTGATTATGCTGCATATGGGACGGTTCTTTACTATATTCCATTACAACAAGGATTGAAACTCACTCGATACTTCAGGATTATATTACAATGTAAGAGTTCTTTACTATATTCCATTACAACAAGGATTGAAACTTGTATCGGCTGCCGGTCCATTGTAGTAATACCAGGTTCTTTACTATATTCCATTACAACAAGGATTGAAACTAGACCTGACCGTTTTCGTGAATTACGCCATTTAAGTTCTTTACTATATTCCATTACAACAAGGATTGAAACCACGGTTTGGAGATGCATCAGAGGACTCTTGCAGGGTTCTTTACTATATTCCATTACAACAAGGATTGAAACTCCTTATTCAGCTACAACCGGCACAAATGCAAAGTCGTTCTTTACTATATTCCATTACGACAAGGATTGAAACTAATAAGGTGTATAAGACCTGCCATCGTGAGGTGCTGTTCTTTACTATATTCCATTACAACAAGGATTGAAACCTAATTACTGCATAAAGAAACTCGGTGAAGATAAAGTTCTTTACTATATTCCATTACAACAAGGATTGAAACCCTACCTCCGGTTACCCGGAACAGCCTGAAAGACTTAGGAAAATAGCTCTTTATAATATGATATTATGGACCGGTGTTAAATCTTATTGTTAATAGATATTTCTAATGACCAAAATAAGACAGCTCATATATTATCTTTGAGAGAATCTATAGTATTTGCTATAATTCCGATCTGTCTGTAGGGTAAGTAAAATCATAGCTTAGTGTATTAAGAAGTGATACAGCATTCCCTTAAAGCGCTGCCAGGCACGCACAGTTGGCTTGTGATTATATAATACATGGAAAACCACAGGAAGATAAGGATGCGGCTGATACAGTAAATAAGAAAGACTGGAAGAACATAGAGTTTTACAAAGATGTTAAATTTAACTAAAATTACATATGATTATGAATACAGATTTTTACAATAATACCGTTCAATCATTACAAGATGAGATAGACAAATTATCAGAAGATTATTATTCAAGTGACTTTATTGAAAAAGTGAAACCTAATTTTAACTGTAAATATGAATATGATTTAAAAAATCTTATAAAGGGATTATGGTATTATTTTGTCATATGGGAATTACCATCCAGAACAGGATTTACAATATGGGTTTATATAGACCATGGAATGACCTTAGAAGCTACAATTGAGGGAAAAATATGGCTACTAAAAAACTGGGGAAAAGAGGATTTATTCCAAAGGTTCAATAAATATATAGGTGAATCTACAAAAAATCAGAAGTTAAGAGATATGTGGAATGTGGAGAGCAGTTATGAGCATTTTGCAACCGGAGGGCGTGAGTGGATTTTGAAGCTGCATAATGATGAGAAAATATTATTATATCAAAAACACCTTGATTTAGAAGATTTAAGTAAAGAAGATAGAAACAAATATGAAGGCAGAATATCAGAATTGGAGAAAGTTCAAAACGAAAAAATGCTTGAATTGGCAATTAATACAGTAAGGCAAGATGAAAACAAATACAACTTATTGATTGTAAGATATAAACAGATTGCAGAAACTGACCCTAAATTTTACAAAAATAATGGTGAGATTAACCTATCGGAAATAGCGCGTTATATAAGAAAAATAAGTTCAAACAAAATCAAATTCCGCACAATATATCAAGAATTGTATAGATTCCGCGAAAAAAAGAACGAAATCAAAAGAAAATAGTGCACAAAATTTTCTCCTACCGATTGTAGTAACAGCGAAAATATTTTTCTCCTACACATTGAAGCAAAATGGTAATATAGGTTTGTACTATGTAATAAGAAAACTCAGTACAATGAAATTAAAATTAAAAGCAGTAAAGGTTTCTTTTAAATGTCAAAAAAATACACTTCGATTGACGTTTGAAGGTTTTCTTTCCCTTTGCTGCTTATTAATTTACCTCTTATCAAATGGAACCGCAATTAACGTTAGCTTATAAAAATGAGCATAAATACAGATGGATTGATCCATTCGTTGGCAGAGCATACAAGGGAATTTACTACATTTATTATATCAATACAGAAACCGGAAAAAGGACAAAGAAAACTACCAAGACTAGGAATCAGCGAGAAGCATTCAGGGAATTGGAATCTTTCCGGAAGAGATATTTTAATCATATTGGTGAAGTGAAGATAAACCGCCTATCGGAATTGAATGTGTATTATCATCAATATAAGAAAGATGATTTCAGACCTAGAACACTGGAGCTTTATAATACAGCAATAAAGAAACTCATAACATTTATTGGTGATAAAGAACTTAGAAAAATCATTTTTATAGATATGGATAAGTTTAAAGGTGCTTTAGCAAGGGTTATGAAAAAGAACTCTGTAAATATATATTTAAGAACACTAAAAGCTGTTTTTAACTTTTGTAAAAAGGCAGGAATAATATATGAGAATCCCATGAGCGGAATAAATATGTTTAAGATAGAAGAAAAGGAAAGATTATGCTTTGAAACTGAAGATATAAAGAGACTTACGGAATGCATGGAAATACCATACCTGGAAAGAATGGTTAGGTTCAATCTGGAAACAGGAGTAAGAATAGGTGAATTGTTAAATATTCAATGGGACGATATAGATTTTAGAAGGAATGAACTAAAAATAAGGAACAAAGATAATTTTAAGACTAAAACAAATCATGAGCACGTAATTCCTTTGAGCTATAATATGTTAGCTTTGCTAAATCGAAATCCTTATATAGGTGATAAAAATGCTGTAATGCAGCAGCAATTACCCTTCAATGGTACAGATTGTAATGTACTTGAACTGGATTTCAGGAAAAATATTAACTATGTGTTCGGAAAGATTGATGGAACAAGATATTCAACCGGATATATAAGCAAATCATTTAAACAGAAAATAACTAAAGCTGGGTTTGGAGATAAATATCATTTCCATTGCTTAAGGCATACTGCATTAACGAACATGGCTAATGAAGGTATTTCTTCATTCATGATAAAAGAAATAGCAGGACACAAGAACATAAAAACCACAGAATCATACGTACATCCTTCAATGGCAGCCATGAGAAAATCTTTAGAAAATACTAACTACTCAGGTTTGACATACTAAATTTTATAAAATCTTTATACTTCCATTCCAACCTTTTATTTTTTCAATATAAATTCTCCTTTAATTTTGCGGTAAGAAATTAAGAATATGGAATATATAATAGGATTTATAACAGCACTTTTACTGCTGTTTTTCCTTGTTTACGTTTTAATTAAGCCGGAGAAATTTTAAAGATGAAAGTATCTGACTTTTTGCAAATTGGCCTGTACATTTTTCTGTTAATTATTTTCACTCCTTTTCTCGGCTCATACATGGCTAAGGTTTTCAAAGGCGAGAAAAATCTGCTTACTCCACTATTCGGGAAATTTGAAAAACTCATTTATAGAATAAGCGGAGTAAACTATGAAGAAGAAATGAGATGGAAAACATATTTATTTTCTCTTCTTGTATTCAATTTCCTCGGTTTTACAATTGTTCTATTACTCCAGTTATTTCAGTCATACTTGCCGCTAAATCCTCAGAACCTGCCTAATGTACCGTTTCATCTTTCTTTTAATACCGCCATAAGCTTTATGACTAACACCAACTGGCAATCATATGCAGGTGAAACAACTTTAAGTTATTTAGTTCAGATGCTTGGATTAACGGTTCAGAATTTTGTTAGTGCGGCAACAGGTATAGCTGTTATTCTTGCATTGATAAGAGCATTCACAAGAAGAAATGGAAACTCAATAGGCAATTTCTGGACTGATATAGTGCGTTCTATATTATATGTCCTTTTACCATTATCTATAATAATGACATTACTTTTAGTATCACAGGGAGTAGTCCAGACTTTTTCATCATATTTAAATATCACAACTCTAAACGGAACCCAGCAAACAATTCCACTTGGCCCTGCGGCATCACAAATTGCAATCAAGCAGCTTGGCACAAACGGCGGCGGGTTTTTCAATGTTAACAGTGCCTTTCCATTTGAAAACCCAACACCGGTATCTAATTTCATTGAGATGCTGGCAATACTTTTGATACCGGCAGCGCTTACTTATACCTATGGAAAGATGATCGGTGATAATAAACATGGATGGATTATTTTTTCAGCTATGTTAATACTTTTCATTACAGGACTCACAGCTTCATTAACTTCCGAATATCAGTATAACCCTGTTACGGGAACAAATATTAATATGGAGGGAAAAGAAGTAAGGTTTGGAGTAACTAATAGCGTCTTATGGTCAGCAGCAACAACTGCTGCATCAAACGGTTCAGTGAATTCAATGCACGACAGCATGACACCGCTTTCAGGAATGGTGGCAATATTTAACATCATGCTTGGAGAAGTGATATTTGGAGGTGTGGGGGCAGGGCTTTATGGTATGTTAATCTTCATTATTATAACCGTCTTTATTGCGGGACTCATGGTAGGCCGGACGCCAGAATATCTCGGGAAAAAAATAGAAGCACTGGATATTAAGATGGCAATAACCGCTGTTCTTTTACCTTCTGCTGTTATTTTGGTTTACTCTGCAATTGCTGTAGTAATACCGCAGGGGTTAAGCTCACTAAATAACACAGGACCGCATGGTTTAACGGAAATACTATATGCCTTCTCTTCAGCAGCCGGAAATAACGGAAGTGCTTTTGCAGGACTAAATTCTAATACTCCGTACTATGATATTAATCTTGGTATTGGAATGTTAGTTGGAAGATTTGGTGTAATAATTCCAGCACTGGTAATAGCAGGTAACATTGTAAAGAAAAATATTGCACCTGTAAGTGCGGGAACATTCTCTACCAATTCTGGAATATTTGTAGTGCTTCTAATTGGAGTGATAATAATCATCGGCGGCTTAACATTCTTTCCTGTGCTAACACTTGGACCTGTTGTTGAGCAATTATTAATGAAATCAGCAACGGTATTTTAATGGAAAATACTTATATGGAAAAGAATAAAAAAATAATAACATCAGATATATTAAAGAATTCTATAAAGGATTCATTTGTAAAATTAAATCCTAAATTACTTATTAAAAACCCGGTAATATTTATCGTTGCAGTAGGTGCGGTTTTAACTACTTGTGCGTTGTTCTTTGATTTCACTTTATTCAACATGTATATCACACTTGGCTTATGGTTTACGGTTTTATTTGCAAACTTTGCTGAGGCAATTGCCGAGGGCAGAGGCAAAGCGCAAGCTGAAGATTTAAAGAAATCACGCAAAGAAACCATTGCCCGGAAATTGAATAACGGGAAGGAAATGAGAATTAACGCTTCTTTGCTGAAACCGGGAGATATAGTTGTATGTGAAGCAGGTGATATAATCCCTGAAGACGGTGAAGTTATCGAAGGCATAGCAAGCGTAAATGAATCGGCTATTACAGGTGAATCAGCTCCTGTGATAAGAGAAAGCGGCGGAGACAGAAGCGCGGTTACAGGCGGTACAACTGTAATTAGTGATAGAATTGTGATTAGAATTGTATCTGAGGCGGGAAAATCATTCATGGATAAATTGATTGCCCTTGTCGAAGGTGCAAAAAGGCAGAAGACTCCTAACGAAATTGCTTTAACAATTTTGCTTGCAGGACTTACAATAATTTTTTTACTGGCTGTAGCAACACTGCCTTCATTTTTCAGATACAGTAGCAGTAGTAATGAAAGCAGTAATTATTTAACCATACCGGTCTTGGTATCATTGCTTGTTTGCCTTATCCCAACAACCATTGGAGGTTTATTAAGCGCTATCGGTATCAGCGGTATGGATAGGTTAATAAAGAAAAATGTAATTGCCTTGAGCGGTAAAGCAATTGAAGCAGCAGGAGACCTAGATGTATTGCTACTTGATAAAACAGGAACAATAACGCTTGGAAACAGAATGGCTACTGATATAATACCGTTAAACGGTACGGATATAAAAAAGCTGGCGGAATGTGCAATGTTATCTTCACTGTCTGATGAAACACCGGAGGGACGCTCTATTATTAAGCTGACAAAAGAAAAATTTGATACACATCCAAAAGAAATCCATCCTGCAATGGTTGAGTTTATTCCTTTTTCAGCAGAGACACGAATGAGTGGTATGGACTACAGGGAAAATGGCAGTGTCAGAAATATCAGAAAAGGAGCATCTGAAGCTATCGAAAAATATATTTCGATATGCGGAGGAAAAGTTCCGTCTGAGCTAAAACAAAAAGTTGAACAAATAGCAAGCCAGGGAGAAACACCGCTTGTTGTTTCAGAAGGTAAAGATATTCTCGGCTTAATAAGATTGAAGGATGTTGTAAAAGGCGGTATTAAAGAGCGCTTTGAGCAGCTTCGAAAAATGGGAATTAAAACCATAATGATAACTGGTGATAATCCTCTAACCGCTGCATCAATTGCCGCTGAAGCAGGAGTGGATGATTTTATGGCTGAGGCAAAACCCGAAGATAAGCTCAGAAGAATAAGGAAAGAACAGGCAAATGGCCATTTAGTTGGAATGATTGGAGACGGTACAAATGATGCTCCGGCTCTTGCTCAGTCTGATGTTGGCATTGCGATGAACACGGGGACTCAAGCAGCAAGAGAAGCAGGCAATATGGTCGACTTAGACAGTAACCCAACCAAGCTTATTGAAGTAGTTGAGACGGGAAAACAATTACTCATGACACGCGGAGCATTAACAACATTCAGCATTGCAAATGATGTTGCAAAATATTTTGCGATACTGCCTGCTGTGTTTGCAGTGTTATATGCAGCAACCGGTTCAATGAACGGACCGCTTCAGGCATTAAACATAATGAAATTAGCTTCGCCTCAAAGTGCAATCTTAAGCGCTGTAATATTTAATGCTATTATTATAGTCCTGCTTATTCCATTAGCTTTAAAGGGAATTAAGTACAGGGCTGAAGGTGCAAATGCTGTACTGAGAAGAAATATATTAATTTATGGTGTAGGCGGAATAATAGCTCCTTTTATAGGAATAAAATTAATTGACCTATTTATTAACTCTATTAAAATTATTTAAAATGCATAATATTTTATATAATATAATAGCAATTGCTGGAACATTTCTTTTTCTTGCGTTTTGTTGTTTTATATATAAGAAAATTTTGTAGTTTATTGTTAATTATAAAATGAAAAAAAATTTATTAATATCTTTAAAATTACTATTATACCTGACTGTAATAACAGGCATTATATACCCTGTGACAATGACCCTGATATCCGGACTAATATTTCCATATCAATCTAAAGGCAGTATGATAGTATCGAATGAAAAGATAATTGGTTCAGAAATAATTGGACAGGATTTTGCAGACAACAGGTATTTTACTCCAAGACCTTCCGCAATTTCCTATAATCCTCTGCCAACAGGAGCATCTAACCAGGGACCAACAAATATTATTTTAAAAGATAGTGTTGAGAAAAGAAAGAAAAAATATATAAAAGTAAATGGATTATCAGAAGATACCCATATTCCTGTAGATGCTGTATTTGCTTCGGCAAGCGGTGTTGATCCACATATTAGTGTTGAAAATGTAATGCTGCAATCAAACAAAGTAGCAAATACAAGAAATTTCGATGAAAATAAAAGAATTAAGTTAAGGGAATTAATTAATAGATTGATTGAGAAACCTCAATTTGGAATATTTGGAGAACAAAGAATTAATGTCCTGCTCTTAAATATTGAACTGGACAAAATTTAATATGCTCTAAATGGATTCCTCAAAGCCAAATGCTGATGAAATTCTTGAGAGAATTAAAAAAAGAGAAATCAGGAAAAATAAAGGCAAGCTGAAAATCTTTTTTGGCATGAGTGCAGGTGTAGGTAAAACCTATGCTATGCTCCAGCAGGCAAAAAGCGAACTTGATAATGGTGTTAATGTAGTTATTGGATATATAGAAACGCATGACAGGGAAGAAACTGAGGCATTGGTTAAAGACATTCCTATTATCCCCAGAAAAAAAATTCTATATAACAATATAGAATTAGAAGAAATGGATATTGATGCAATTCTTGAGAAAGGACCCTCATTAGTCCTTGTCGATGAACTAGCACACACAAACGCCCTAGGCAGCAGACATAAAAAAAGATACCTAGATGTACTTGAATTGCTTGACAAAGGAATAAATGTTTATACAACTATTAATGTCCAGCACCTTGAAAGCCGGGCAGGAAATGTTGCGCAAATAACAAGCATTGTTATCAGAGAAACTGTTCCTGATTCCATTCTTGATAGTGCAGATGAAATAGAGCTGGTAGATATTTCACCAGAAGAGCTATTGGAACGACTTGAAGAAGGAAAAGTCTACAAAGGTGAACAATCAGCAAGGGCGATTGAAAATTTTTTTAAGATTGGCAACCTGACTGCACTAAGGGAAATGGCTTTGCGGTTAACCGCTGACAGGGTTGATAAGCAGCTTAGAGATTACATGCATGATGAAAAAATTCCGGGACCCTGGAAATCAGGACAACGGATTTTAGTCGCTGTAAGCTCAAGCCCCACATCTGAATATCTTATCCGGTGGGCACGCTCCGTATCATATAGCATGAACGCTTCATGGATTGCAATATATGTTGAAACTTCAAAACCACTGCCGGATGAGGATAAGGCAAGAGTTAAAAAAGCCCTTGACCTGGCAAGAGAATTGGGTGCTGAAATAATAACTTCAATTGATGAGGATGTTGTCCGTTCAATATTAAAAACTGCAAGAGAGGAAAATGTTAGCCAGATACTAGTCGGAAAACCTGATAAAAAAAGGATATTCTCATTCATAACTGATAAAGAAATTGTTTACAGATTAATCCGCGAAGGTGGAAACATTGATGTATATGTAGTAAGTACCGAAAAAAAAGAAAAAAAGAGTTCATCTTTAAAAAGATTCCTTAGGTCTCAGTCGGAGATCAGTAAATATTTAATTACCTCATCAATAGTAGGATTTGTAGCATTAATCCTATATCCCCTGTCTGAATATATAGGTTACCAAACAGTTGCAATGATCCTGCTGCTTGCAGTTGCTTTGCTGCCACTATTTTTTGGCCCCGGACCGGTATTACTTGCAGCAACTTCAAGTGCTATTATTTGGAATTTCTTTTTCATTCCGCCAAAGTTTACTTTCTTTATACACAAAATAGAAGATGCTCTTATGTTTGCAATGTATTTTATTATTGCAACTGTAACAAGTATTTTAACAACAAGAATAAGAGCAAGAGAATATGCAGTAAGGCAAAGGGAAAAACGTGCAGTGGCTTTATACAATCTTGCAAATGACCTGTCAAGCTCAAGAAGCATAGAGGATGTTCTTAATACCACAGTCAGAAATATTAAGTTAGTATTCGATGCCGAATGTGCTTTGTTTCTTAGTGATACTAGAGGATTATTATTCAACACATATGCTAAAGGAAGTTCACTAAGATTAGATCCAAAAGAGTTCAGTGTAGCAAGCTGGTCATTCGCAAATGGCAAAAAAGCAGGGAAATTTACTAATACATTGCCATCTGCCGAGTGTCAATATTATCCTCTAACAAGTCCGAGGAAGATATTTGGTGTTACTGCTATTAAATTCAGCAATAAAATTGATTTAAAAATTGATGAAGAAACACTCCTTGGCAGCTTTATCTCACAGGCAGGTGTAGCTATTGAAAGAGAGCTGTTGAATGAAAACAGCAAAAGAGCAATGCTGCTGGAAGAATCTGAAAAATTATATGTTAACTTGTTCAATACTTTATCTCATGAATTAAGAACTCCTATATCGGCAATAATTGGTACTGCAAATTTTCTCATGGAGAGATCTAACGAAAAAGTTACCGCACATGACCGAAATATCATAAAAGAAATACACACAGCAGGAATGAGATTAAACCGCTTAGTGGAAAACTTATTAGATATGACACGGCTTGAAAGCGGAAGGATAAAATTAAATCTTAAATGGTATGATATAAGAGATTTGGTAAACAATATTATTAAAGACCTTTCAGATGAAATTGAAGGATATAAATTAATTATTAATATTCCGGAAAGTACATTACCTGTAAAGGTTGATTATGTTTTACTGGAACAGGCATTGAAAAATATTTTATATAATGCTGTTTTATATACACCGCAGGGTTCGGAAATATGTATTGATGTAATATCAAATAAAGAAAAATTTGAAATCTCGGTCTCAGATAATGGGCCTGGAATACCGGATGAGGCTTTAAACAGCATTTTCAATAAATTCTTCCGTGTGGAAAACAGCAAGCCAGGCGGCACGGGGCTTGGGCTTTCAATTGTTAAAGGTTTTATTGAATCACATAATGGTACTATATGCGCAGTAAACCTTGAGCCCACCGGTACAAAATTTATTATTAATCTTCCTATATTTGAGCTAAACAATAAAGAAGAAACAAAGTGAGCGCAAATTCAAATATTCTTGTCATTGATGATGAAGTGCAAATCAGGCGGCTGCTTAAATTAAATCTTCAGTCAAATAATTATAATATAATAGAAGCTGAAAACGGAGCGATGGGCTTAGAACTTGCTGCTTCTCATCATCCTGATGTAATTATCTTAGACTTGGGACTGCCGGATAAAGACGGACTTGATGTACTAAAGGATTTAAGGCAATGGTCAAATATTCCGGTTATTATTTTATCGGTTAGGAATTCCGAAAATGATATAGTAACAGCGCTCGATTCAGGCGCGAACGATTATCTCACGAAACCGTTTAACACAAATGAACTTTTGGCAAGAATCAGGGCATCTCTCAGGCAGCAATATCATGAACTAACTTCACCAGTTTTTAGATCAGGTAAGCTGGAAGTAGATTTAAACTCAAGAATTGTTAAATGTAACGGTGAACTAGTAAAACTTACTGCTACGGAATACTCTCTCCTATCACTATTTGTAAAAAATGCCGGTAAGGTTATTACACACAGCTATATATTAAAAGAAGTGTGGGGCTTACCATTTTCAGATGAGACACAATATGTAAGAATTTTTATTGCTCAGCTAAGAAAAAAACTTGAAGATAATCCAAACCATCCTGAGTTATTTACAACGGAATCCGGAATCGGGTATAGGTTAAATATTATTTAATAATGAACTTATTTTTTATTTAAATATTATTGTATATTTGTATCGAAAGAAAATCTACCTGCCTATATATTTGCAGTTAGATACTAAATTAACTGTTCATTAATCAAAGAATGTTACCTCTCATTTTTAGTGACTTTTTTAGTGACTATGGATGTTTTATTTAGCGAATATTTTGGGCTATACCTTTAAAATATAGCATGTATTTGCTAATAAATAGATAGGTTATCTGCCTTTTAAGCAGAGGGTCGGTGGTTCGAGACCACCCGGGCTCACAAAAAAACTTTATTCATTTATGAATAAAGTTTTTTTGTCATAATAATATTTGGAGCTTGGGTGAAGCAGACTTAAATATTCAATATAAATTATTCTACATTTTGAGTTTTTAAGACCGGGGGTGGTTCATTCATCTCAATCCAGAATTGTGCAAGTCCCTTTATTGTTTTTGTGAAATTTTCTATATCAACAGGCTTAACAATATAAGCATTTGCACCGAGAGAATAACTTTTTACAATATCGCTTTCTTCTTTGGATGATGTAAACATAACCACCGGAATAGTTTTATAATTATCGTCACCTTTCATTCTTCTCAGCAGTTCCAATCCTGTAATCTTAGGCATTTTTATATCTAAAAATACGACAACCGGATTACTATTATTCCTGCCTTCATATTTTCCTCTGCATAAAAGAAAGTCCAGTGCTTCCAAACCGTTTCGTACAACATCTACTGTTTGTATATTGATTTCGGTTAATGCATCAAGAATCAATTCAACGTCGTTCTCACTGTCTTCTACTAATAATAAACGTTTTAAATTTTCCATAAATCTCCCTTCTTATTTTTAGGTAGTGTGAAGTAAAATGTTGCTCCTTTATCAATTTCTCCCTGAGCCCAAACCTTGCCGCCATGCCTTTGAATAATCCGTTTCACAAAGGCAAGTCCTATACCAATACCTGTAAATTCATCGTCTGCATGCAGCCGTTTGAAAACTCCAAAAAGGTTTCCTTTGTACTGGTCGTCAAATCCAATTCCATTGTCTTTTATATTGAAAATAAACTCTTCTTCATTTTCAGTACAGTTTATTTCAATTTCGGTCTGCTCTCTCATATTAGAGAACTTAAGAGCATTTGATATTAAATTATTTAAGACGATAATCAATAAATTATTATCAGCATATACATGCGGTAAATCCGAAATTTTCCAGGTTACTTTTCTGGAATTGAGACCTTTAATCAGGTTATCCTTAACACTTGTAACCAGGTTGTTTAAGTTTAACCTATTTACAGCTAATTCTGTTCTTCCAATGCGGGTAAATTTTAATAATTCGTCCATCAGCATGCTCATGTTTGTAGCAGATTCTGATATCTTGTTTAAAACCCGCGTGCTTTCTTCATCTAATCTGTTAGATAATAATTTAGCTAATTTATTGCTGAACCCGATTATGTGTCTCAATGGTGCCCTCAGGTCGTGAGAGATTGAATAACTAAATGATTCAAGCTCCCTGTTAATTTCTATCAGGCTTTTATTCAGGTCAAGCAGGTCATTCTCGGTTTTTTTACGTATAGTAATATCTCTAATAGCTGCTGATATCAATATGCCTTTGCTGGTACCTAATGGTGATAAGCTGATTTCAACAGGAAATTTTGTCCCGTCTTTGCGGGCACCGAATAATTCCAATCCAGCGCCCATTGGTCTTACACGGGGTGTATCAAAGTATTCTTCCCTGTGCTGTGTATGAACTTTATGGAACTCCTGCGGTATTAATACCTCAACTTTTTTACCTATTAATTCCTCACGTTTATAACCGAATATTCTTTCCGCTTGTTTATTAATGAGCTGCATTACACCCTTATCATTAACAATTACCATAGCATCAGGAGCTGAATCCAGTAACCCGATAAATTTTTGCTCCTCGTTTTTACGATCTGTGATATCCCGGATAGCTGCAGATATAATAGTACCTTCCTGTGTTTCAATTGGAGATAAACTAATTTCAACGGGAAATTTCGTTCCGTCTTTGCGTGAGCCGAATAATTCCAATCCTGCTCCCATAGGTCTTGCTCCAAGTTCTTTGAAAAAAGATGCCCTGTGGCTGATATGTTTTTTCCGGAACTCCTGGGGCATTAAGATTTCTACTTTCTGGTGTATTAATTCGGCGGGTTTATAGCCAAAAAGTTTTTCTGCCTGACTGTTTATAAAAAGAATGTTTCCACTTTCATTTACAATCACCATAGCATCGGGAGCTGAATTCAGGAAATTCTGGAATTCTGTTTTAATAATAGTATCTACCAGATCCATTGCATTCATAGAGTATTAATTATGTTATTAATTAGAAATTGGAAACTGTATTTTTAAGATTATATAAATAAAATGAAGAACTTTGTTTAATTATTAATACCCGTTGAGGATTTCTTATCCAGATAATAACGAATTTATGTAAAAAAAATTCCGACAATATATAAGAACAAAACATTAAAGTCAAACACTATTCTGGAAATAATACCATGTTTGTACAGGTTTAACAATACTTGTTAAATGTGTGCAATTAAATTATTGTTAGTGCGGAAGTTATTTTAATGGAAGAAAGACCTTTTTGGTTCTGATAAAATATTTATAATAATAGTCCCTGTTTTGCAAAACATTATTTGTTATAATAAGAAGTAAAATCTAATTTGTACTACATACCAATTCCAATCTTTACTGCATATTTATTCTTTGGAAAAAGGACAATATCCTTATCTCCCGGTTTTATTGAGCCTGCTTTAAATTTATCGGGATTGCCGATAAATACCTTATCGTTCATAGTAGAAGCACCTGTTTCCCGATTATTGAAAAGTATCTCTCCCTGCCAATTATCAAAACCGTAGATTATTTTGTAAATTGGTTTTGCAGATTGCCAGCTTCCTTCTATATGTATTGTAACGGGTATTATTCCAGTCAGTGAATCATAGGCTATTCTTAAACTGTCCTCAAACATTAAGAGCGAATCGGTAGATATCTCTTTTGTAAAAATATCTTTCCCGTTAACATTAATGTACATTTTGAGGTCATATCTTTCAGGCCGAAGTGAGCTGAAATCATGATCAGAATAAGCTGCGCATGCCGGGATAATTACACAGCATAGCATAAACAGATATTTCATGACGACACCTTTTATGTGTTGCTTAACATATAAAAAAAGGTAATAGTGGCATGATAATTGGAAAAACCCGGTAAGAGATTAAAAATTAGATGTTTGTAATTTTAGATTAAAAAAGCGGAAATATCGAAGTATTATTCTTCATCATCATCAATAATGAAGAATTCATCTGGGTCAAAATCCAGGGCAATAAAAAGCTTTGAGCAGAATTCACCTTTAAACTTGCCGTTTTCCCTGCATGATGCAAAGTTTTTTTTGATAAATTCCACATTGAAAGATTTTCGCTCAAGAGCAAAATTTCTCAGGTCTCTGCCGCACTCTGTACAAAACAAAAAATCAGGCGGTAAATCTTTATCCATTCTGTAAACCTTTCTATTGCATATAAAACTATAACATAAATTTAAGAAAAATAGTTTTATTAATTCATGGTTAAAATTGTCCTATATATATTTTTAGTGATTTTTATTTAACTATAAATGTCTTATCTTAAAAATTCATCAAAATTTATGGAAACTTTTCAGGTATTTTGTTCGTATATTATTATAATTATATAATTAATCTATGAAATTCAAACCAAATAAACTTCTTTCCCTTGTAATATTACTCATATCAGTTTCATTTTTCTCTTGTGGTAGCAAAAAGACAGGCGAAAACAAGATTCAAGGCGAACAGCTTGCTCCCATAGATACTTCAGGAGCTGTGGCAGGAGACTGGATAGTTGTAAGAGAAATGTCTGATGCTGAAAAATTAAACCCGGTTGTTACTAACGATGGTACAGCCGAAAGCATTTACATTATGATATTTGAATCATTGAATGATATGAACTATGAAAAGTATGAACAGATACCAAGAGTAGCTTCATTACCGGAAGTTACTCCTGACCTTATGTCTTATACATATCATATAAAAAAGAATGCGGCATTTTCTGACGGACATCCGCTGACCGGAACAGATGTTATTTTTTCAATGAAAGCTATCAAGAATCCATTTGCAGATGATGCAGCACTGAGAAATTATTATGAAAGAGTTGAAAAAGTTGAGATGGTAAACGGTGATCCGTATACAGTAAGAATAGTTATGAGTAAACCTTATTGGTTTGCACAATATTCCAATGGAGACTTTTCCATAATACCCAAGCATATACTTGATCCCGAAGGTTTAACTGATAAATACGGTTGGGATGAGGTGAAAGATTTTAAATCAGCAGAAAAAAATCCTGCAATAAAGAAGTATGCTGATTTCCTGAATTCACAGGAAGTATCAAGAGAAGCGAAATATGTTGTAGGCTCAGGTCCCTATAAGCTTGAAAAATGGGAAACCGGCCAGGCAATAACACTTGTTAAGAATGAAAACTACTGGGATAAAGAAGGGACTACGAATTATCTGAACAGAATAATTTACAGAATAATTCAGGATAATTCCGCATCGGTTGTTGCAGTGAAAAATAAAGAAGTTGACCTGATGGATGTAATAGTGCCCACAGATTTTTACCAGAACCTTGCAAATGCTAATGAATATGACCTCACCAGGGTAACTCCCAGCGAGCCGTCATATGTATATCTTGGATGGAATCAAAAGAATCCATTGTTCGCAGATAAAAAGGTTCGGCTGGCTTTATCACATCTTGTTGACAGAAAAACATTGATAGAAAAAATATATTTTGGTTTTGCAGTTCCTATTCAATCACCGATTTATTATAAACAAACGAAATTCCTGAGTTCAGATTTGCCGGAGATACTTTTTGATGTGGAAAAAGCAAAACAGCTTTTAAAAGAAGCAGGCTGGGAAGATACAGACAGGGATGGTATACTGGATAAAGTTGTTAACGGCAAAAAGATGGATTTTAAGTTTACATTTTTAATTAATACAAACCCGACAAGAAAACAGGCATTGCTTGTAGTATCAGATGCATTAAGAAAGGTTGGAATATCAGCCGAAATTCAGCAGCTCGAATGGTCTGTTTATCTTGACAGAATCAAGAAGCACGAATTTGATGCATCAATGGGGGGCTGGCTGCTTGGTGTAACACCATCTGACCCATACCAGATATTCCATTCTTCACAGATGGAAGGTGAAGGAAGTAATTATATCAGCTACAATAATCCTGAATCTGATAAATTAATTGAAGCATACCGTTCGGAAACAGATGAAGGGAAAAGAATAGAGCTGATAAAAAAATGGCAAAAGGTAATATATGAAGACCAGCCGTACACATTCTTATGGAGCCCTCTTGCAAGATACGTATATAATGACAGGTTCAGGAATACACGCTTTTA
This sequence comes from Ignavibacteriota bacterium, assembly GCA_003820375.1. Classification (GTDB taxonomy): domain Bacteria; phylum Bacteroidota; class Ignavibacteria; order Tepidaquicellales; family OLB5; genus RPQH01. Next base: position 4,182 of record RPQH01000041.1, on the reverse strand, counting down.
TGCAAGACGCAACAGCCCATTATTGAATGAGTGGTGGGTGCCGGTTTCTTCGCAGAGATATAAGCAGATGGATTAAGAAAAAATAGCTTATATATATATTTTTTACGTATATTTGTTAAGGATTATTTCGTTTTTAACTTAATATCCGTTTTTTTGCGAAATTCAGCAAAAATACAGTTTTAGGTATTTTAATTTATTCTTTATTATTGTAAATATCTGGAATTGAAAAGGGATTTTATGGGTTTATTATTTCATGTAGATATACGGATTTATTAATGATAAGGTTTGATTATACGATTAATTTGATGTTTGGAAAAGTACTAAATTAATTGTATTTTTGTAATTTAATAACGTAACAATTATCATTAAGAAACACTTACACGCCCAGTTTTCTGTCAAAGCCAATCTGTTAAGAGTCAGCTTGTTTTGTAAAACATTTAACAAAATGTTTTATGATAGCAGAAATTTAATAAGCGCAATAGTGGTGTTTGGTTATTACGTTTATATTTTTCAACAAGCATTCCAAGATTCTTAAGGGAGTGCGTTTTCACAGAAAGGAGGTATGCAATGGAAAAAGGTACGGTAAAATGGTTTAATTCAACGAAAGGGTATGGCTTTATAACAAGAGAAGAAGGCGGCGATGTTTTTGTCCATTTCAGGTCTATAGTTGGTGACGGCTATAAAGAGCTGAAGGAAGGCGACAATGTCGAGTTCGAGGTAGAGAGCAGTGCAAAGGGTTTACAGGCCGTTAATGTAACCAAAATATAATCGACTTTTGAAATTGCATCTATTCTGTGTAAACAGAATAGATGCTCTTATTTATATGAGTTCTTTAACTCAATAATTACTCCTCCAAACTATATTATGATCTTATAATGATAATCGGAAAAAATTTTACAAATAGAGAATCTCTTTCAATTGACAGATATTTGCAAGAAATTGCAAAGATTGAACTTCTTGATGCGGCAGAAGAAGTTGAGTTAGCTGTCAAGATAAGGACCGGAACGGAAAAAGACAGACAGAAAGCGATTGAAAAGCTGACTAAGGCCAATCTCAGGTTTGTTGTCAGTGTTTCAAAGCAATACCAGAACCAGGGATTATCCCTTGGTGACCTCATTAATGAAGGCAATCTTGGATTAATTAAAGCTGCTAAAAAGTTTGATGAAACCCGCGGTTTTAAGTTTATTTCTTATGCTGTGTGGTGGATCAGACAGTCTATATTACAGGCTTTAGCTGACCAGTCAAGGATTGTTCGTCTTCCTTTAAACAGGGTAGGTGCTCTTAATAAAATTGGAAAAGCTTTTAATAAGCTTGAACAGGAAAACGAAAGAAATCCTAGTGTTGACGAGTTAGCTGAACAGCTTGACATGTCATTATATGAGGTAGCTGATACGCTTAAGATGTCCGGCAGGCATATGTCAATTGATGCTCCATTTGTAAATGGTGAAGACAGTAAGTTAAGTGACGTAATGCCCGACAATAGCGAACCACTTCCTGACCATCAGTTTAATGCAGAGTCTCTGAGACACGATCTCGATGAAGTACTTTCTACTCTTGAAATAAGAGAAAGAGAGATCATAAAGCTGTATTATGGGCTGGGAGAAGAAAAATCTTTAACTCTGGAAGAAATAGGAGATAAATATAATCTCACTCGCGAAAGAGTCCGGCAGATTAAAGAGAAAGCTATCCGCAAGCTTAAACATGTCTCTAAACATAAAAACCTAAAAGCATATTTAGGTTAAAAAATTTTCATAAAAGCCGGAGAAATTCGGCTTTTTTTTATTCTACTTTGTCGCAACAAATATACTTCAATTCTCATAAATGTCCCATTTTCAGCAATTTAACCTTTTTACGTGATTTAATCCAAACCATAAATCACTAATTTTGATTAACTAAGGTCAGTATCAAATTTACCATGTGGTATGAAAATTGCTATTCCTTTGATAGAATCAAGATTTTTAATAATTTAAATCACAGTCATTAAAATATGGGAAGATACTTAATTTACTTTTTGGTTTTCTGTTCTTTACCGTTATTTGCCCAATCATCAAACACTAAATTCAATAAATGGCTCAGTCCGGGGTTTTTTAAAGGATATAATGTGCTTTATGAAAGTCCAAAGTCACTTCAGGATTTCATCGATTTCCGGAACTACGGCGGCAACTTAATGCATATCGGCATAGATGGATTCATGAAGGAAGACCCGCCTTATTTAATTCAGCAGAACAACATTGATGGTACCGACCTCTTAGTTAATTACTGCAGGGATGCGGGAATCTATTACTCTATTGCAGTACGTTCAGGACCCGGTGCTTATGATACTTACGATGAATCCCAGGGAACAACGGGGGAATCAAGAATCTGGAATAAAAACAATACAGCCGAACAGCAACTATATGCAGATATGCTTAACATGATTATCTCACGTTATGCCAATGATTCTTTATTTGTCGGAATAAATCTTATAGTTGAACCAAGACCTAAGGTCAGATCTATCCCGGCAAACAACTCTGATACATATAAATTTTTCCTTGAATCGTTTTTCGATATTCATATGGATGATGTGTATAATTTTCTGATTAAAGAAATAAGACTGAATGATGCAGAGCTTCCGATTATAATCGAGAACTTTGGCTATTCAACTCCTGAATTATTTCCGTCATATGAACTAAACGACCCATACATAGTTTATTCAGCACATAACTATCAGCCGAAAGAATACACAAATGCATCACCTCAGAATACACAAACATATCCAGGAACATACTGGAACCTGACATATCTTGCAAAGAAATTTTTTGATGCAGCTTTTATGCGTGATGTAGTTTTTGGAAAGCTGAAAGAATTCCAGAAGTTATCTGGTAAGCCGGTATTCATCGGTGAGTTCGGTGTATTTTATCCTCAAAACGGAACTAACACATACATAAATGATGTGCTTGGTATTTGCAAAGATAATGGCTGGCATTTTGCATTATGGGATTGGAGAGGGAGTTCCGGAAAGGAATGGAATATTGAAAACTTTCAGGATGTTTCTGCAACCTCAGGCGGATTAAATAGCTGGGAAACGGTCCTGTCATATTTTTATGCACCTCCTGTTCCTGAAATCATCAGCCCTTTAGAATTAGATTTAGTGCAAGTACCGGTTGTTTATAAATGGGATTCTCTCACATCATATACTAAGTATGATATTGAAGTTTACAATGATGAAGGTTTATTTTTTGCTGATAGTAATATAACTAATGCATCATATGTAAATACCAATGTTTTATATTTAGAAGGCAAGCATTATTACTGGAGAATCAGGTCAAAGAATCCCGGGGGAAAAGCAGAAAATATTTCGCAGTGGACTGAGCTTGAAGATATATACATACCTGCAATTACTGATAAAAATAGCATCAGTGAAAATAAATATGAGCTTTACGGAAATTACCCTAATCCGTTTAATCCCTCTACAGTAATTAAATACTCTTTACCAAAAGGCTCATTTTTAACTTTAAGAGTTTATGATTTGCTTGGCAGGGAAATACAAACACTTGTAAACGAATACCGTGAGCAGGGTGAATACAGTACAATGTTTAACAGCGGAAATTTAGCAAGCGGGATTTATATTTATAAATTAACTGCTGTGCAAAATAATAATACAGTTTTCAGTGAAGTAAAAAAAATGATTTTACTGAAATAAGGACAAATGTCCTAATTGTAAATAAACAATAGAATTAAATAAATACATAAAATTAGTAAACGCTTAAAAGCCTTTGTACCCCCTTTGGCTTGGTGTTTACGGCAACAACAGCGGAAGTAAAATCCCGCTGTTAGCTTTTTAGAGAGCACAATGAGTCTTAGAGTTCTTAGAGTTCTTAGGGTTTGAAGAGTTCGTAATTCCGGGGCAGTGTCAGTCCGCCTAGGCGGATTAGTTTGAATACATGGATTAACTTAGATTAACTGAAATTGTATGCCGGAGAAAGAAAGAACTAAGATTAACAATTATTGACCTGACACAATCATCAGCTTTAGAAGAACGGAGGATTTACATCCTAAGAAATAAGTTAAATTATATTCATTGAAAATTGCTCATTTCTTACGTAGGAAAATTCCTACATTTGGAAATTTCTATTTCTATACTTTTTTGTTTCCATATCTGACCCTGTAGCTAAGCTCAAGATAAATTAATTTCACGACCGG
>RPQH01000040.1 GCA_003820375.1 Ignavibacteriota bacterium | reverse complement strand
GGACCGAACTGTCTCACGACGTTCTGAACCCAGCTCACGTACCGCTTTAATTGGCGAACAGCCAAACCCTTGGGACCTTCTCCAGCCCCAGGATGCGATGAGCCGACATCGAGGTGCCAAACCTCCTCGTCGATATGAACTCTTGGAGGAGATCAGCCTGTTATCCCCGGCGTACCTTTTATCCTTTAAGTGCCGGCCCTTCCACTCGGAACCGGCAGATCACTAATCCCTGCTTTCGCATCTGCTCGACTTGTAGGTCTCGCAGTTAAGCATCCTTTTGCATTTACGCTCAACACCTGATTACCAACCAGGTTGAGGATACCTTTGGGAGCCTCCGTTACAATTTAGGAGGCGACCGCCCCAGTCAAACTACCCGCCTAACAGTGTCTCCTCACGCGATTCAGCGTGAAGGGTTAGAACTCAAACAAGCCAAGGGTGGTATTTCACATTGCGACTCCACGACGGCTAGCGCCGCCGCTTCAAAGTCTCCCACCTATTCTACACATGGATTGCCCGAATCCAGTGCTAGGGTGCAGTAAAGGTGCACGGGGTCTTTCCGTCCATATGCGGGTAACCGGCGTCTTCACCGGTACCACAAGTTCACCGAGCCCGTGGTTGAGACAGTGACCAAATCGTTACACCATTCGTGCAGGTCGGAACTTACCCGACAAGGAATTTCGCTACCTTAGGACCGTTATAGTTACGGCCGCCGTTTACTGGGGCTTCGGTTCAAAGCTTCTCCCCGAAGGGATGACCTCTCTCCTTAACCTTCCAGCACCGGGCAGGTGTCAGTCCATATACAGCGCCTTCACGGCTTAGCATAGACATGTGTTTTTGTTAAACAGTCGCTTGGCCCATTTCTCTGCGGCCCCACCAAGTGGGGCACCCCTTATCCCGAAGTTACGGGGTTAATTTGCCGAGTTCCTTAACCACGGCTCACTCGAGCACCTTAGGATACTCTCCTCATCTACCTGTGTCGGTTTACGGTACGGTCACCTTAGTATACGCTTGGGCTTTTCTTGGCAGCATGATTAGGGAAAGTTTAGAGGCTTGCGCCATCCCGTTCGGCTTTCATACTGATTGCTCAATACTACGACCTTAGACCACCTAATCCAGCAGGTGGCTTTCCTTTCACTTCTGCGTCCCCCAAGTTAAAATTTCGGTGGTACAGGAATATTAACCTGTCTTCCATTACCTACGCCTTTCGGCCTCGGCTTAGGAACCGACTAACCCTGAGACGATTAACGTTGCTCAGGAATCCTTAGATTTTCGGTGTGCAGATTTCACATCTGCATTATCGTTACTTATACCAACATCTTCTTTTCTATTCGCTCCAGCACACGTTACCATGCGCCTTCGTACCGAAGTACACCATATAAAGGTTCGCTAATAGAATGCTCCTCTACCACTCAACATTGCTGCTGAGTCCACTGCTTCGGTGCTATGTTTAAGTCCCGAGTATTATCGGCGCTAGATCGCTTGACTAGTGAGCTATTACGCACTCTTTAAATGAATGGCTGCTTCTAAGCCAACATCCTAGTTGTCTGAGCAATCTAACATCCTTAGTCTGTTAACATAGACTTGGGGACCTTAGCAGGTGGTCTGGGTTCTTTCCCTTTTGGCAATGAAGCTTATCCCCCACTGCCTGACTCCCGGAGAACATATGTATGGAATTCGGAGTTTGTCTGGGTTTGGTACCGTTGTGACAGCCCTACCCCAATCAGTGCTCTACCTCCATCATACTTTTATCCGAGGCTAGCCCTAAAGCTATTTCGAGGAGAACGAGCTATCTCCAAGTTTGATTAGTCTTTCGCTCCTAGTCTCAGCTCATCCAAGCGGTTTTCAACCCACACTGGTTCGGACCTCCACCCCGTGTTACCGGGGCTTCATCCTGGCCAAGACTAGATCACACTGGTTTCGCGTCTACCGCATCATACTGAATCGCCCATTTCGGACTTGCTTTCGCTGCGGATACGTTCCTGAAGAACTTATCCTCGCATGATACGAGTAACTCGTTGGTTCATTAAGCAAAAGGCACGCAGTCATCCTCCATAACCGGCAAGCCGGTCATGGCAGACTCCTACCGTTTGTAAGCAGACGGTTTCAGGTACTATTTCACCCTCCTGTAAGGAGTGCTTTTCACCTTTCCCTCACGGTACTTGTTCACTATCGGTCACGAATGAGTATTTAGCCTTACGAGATGGTTCTCGCAGATTCCCACAGAATTCCACTTACTCCGTGGTACTCGGGATACTTTCGAGAGCTAAAATGTTTTCGTTTACATGGCTTTCACATTCTATGGCTGACCTTTCCAAGTCATTCAACTAACAAATTAGTTTCTTACTCTCTGGCTTACTGCAAATCAGCCTGAAAGTCCCACGACACCTCTGATGCAAGGATTGCAGTCTTTAACACATCAGAAAGTTTAGGCTCTTTCCGTTTCGCTCGCCGCTACTCAGGAAATCACTATTGTTTTATTTTCCACTAGGTACTTAGATGTTTCAGTTCCCTAGGTTAGCTCTGCTATACCTATGTATTCAGTATAGAGTATACAGACATTACTCTGTATGGATTGCTCCATTCGGACATCCCCGGGTCTAAGGTTGCTTCCACCTATCCGAGGCTTATCGCAGGTAACCACGTCCTTCATCGCCTATCCGTGCCAAGGCATCCACCGTATGCTCTTAGTAACTTAACCAAAAAATCTTTATCGATACAGATAGAAATTACGCATCGATAAACTTGTTTTGTTTTACGGAAAAAAATATACTTACTTATTAAAAGAACTTTGTATTTTATCTAATAAGGCACCATGAAGATGCCAAATCATTGTGGAGCTAAGCGGGATCGAACCGCTAACCTCCGCCTTGCAAGGGCGGCGCTCTCCCAGTTGAGCTATAGCCCCTAACTCAGTTGTATGAATCTTTTGAATCTCTTTTGTTAGAGCATGTCTTATAAACGTGGGCCTAAGTGGAGTTGAACCACTGACCTCACGCTTATCAGGCGTGCGCTCTAACCAACTGAGCTATAGGCCCAACTTATTGGTATACTCATAAATTGACCTGCAGCCGTTTGTTGATATTATTCGACTGCAGGTCGAATATAAAATTAGAGTGTGCGTAAATCTTCCGAGAAAAAAACTAAATTGATTCTCTTTAGAAAGGAGGTGATCCAGCCACACCTTCCGGTACGGCTACCTTGTTACGACTTAGCCCCAGTCACTGGTTTTACCTTCGGCGCTTATTAAAGGCGACTTCGGGTACCCCCAGCTTCCATGGCTTGACGGGCGGTGTGTACAAGGCCCGGGAACGTATTCACCGCGCCGTGCTGATGCGCGATTACTAGCAATTCCAGCTTCATGGAGTCGAGTTTCAGACTCCAATCCGAACTGAGACCACTTTTTAGGGATTGGCTCGACCTCGCGGTTTTGCAGCCCTTTGTAGTGGCCATTGTAGCACGTGTGTGGCCCTAGGCGTAAGGGCCATGCGGACTTGACGTCATCCCCACCTTCCTCACTACTTGCGTAGGCAGTCTCCTTAGAGTGCTCGACATTACTCGGTGGCAACTAAGGACAAGGGTTGCGCTCGTTGCGGGACTTAACCCAACACCTCACGGCACGAGCTGACGACAGCCATGCAGCACCTGTACAAGTTCGCCTTGCGGCACCCCGACTTTCATCAGGATTAACTTGCTTTTCAAGCCTAGGTAAGGTTCTTCGCGTTGCATCGAATTGAACCACATGCTCCACTGCTTGTGCGGGCCCCCGTCAATTCCTTTGAGTTTCAACCTTGCGATCGTACTCCCCAGGTGGAATACTTAATGCGTTAGCTGCGACACTGAGTTTTTACACCCAACGTCTAGTATTCATCGTTTAGGGCGTGGACTACCAGGGTATCTAATCCTGTTTGCTCCCCACGCTTTCGTGCTTTAGTGTCTGTACCGGACCAGTTGACCGCCTTCGCCACTGGTGTTCTTCCTGATATCTACGCATTTCACTGCTACACCAGGAATTCCATCAACCTCTTCCGTACACAAGTTCTGTAGTATCAAAGGCAGTTCCAGAGTTAAGCTCTGAGATTTCACCTCTGACTTACAAAACCACCTGAGCACCCTTTACACCCAGTAAATCCGGACAACGCTCGCCCCCTACGTATTACCGCGGCTGCTGGCACGTAGTTAGCCGGGGCTTACTCTAAGGGTACCATCAAACTCCACAGAGTGGAGGTTTTTTCCCCTTCTACAGAAGTTTACAAGCAAAAGCCCGTCATCCTTCACACGGCGTTGCTGCTTCAGGATTTCTCCCATTGAGCAATATTCCTTACTGCTGCCTCCCGTAGGAGTCTGGACCGTATCTCAGTTCCAGTGTGGCTGATCATCCTCTCAGACCAGCTAACCATCGAAGACTTGGTGGGCTATTACTCCGCCAACTATCTAATGGTACGCAGGCTCATCTCTAGGCCCCGAAGGTTTAACAGCAGTTTGATGCCAAACCGCTGCTTCATCTGAAATTATCCCCGATTTCTCGGGGTTATGTCAGACCTAAAGGCAGATTACCTACGCGTTACTCACCCGTGCGCCACTCTCCTCGCAGTATTGCTACCGCGATTCAAGTTGACTTGCATGTATTAGGCACGCCGCCAGCGTTCGTCCTGAGCCAGGATCAAACTCTCCGTAGTAAATTATTTTAAAAACGTTGAGTCTGATTTAGTTTTGTTTTAACTCAGAAGAATTTACGCACACAAACTCTATGTTTGTGTGAAAATTTATTGAAAGAACAAAAAATTTGATTGGACAACAAATATAACTGTTTATGTTTTTATTGTCAAGGTCTAAAGTAAGTTTTTATATGATAATTACTTAGGTCAGTTGAGGTGAAGGATTCATTAACTAAAATTACTTTTTCGTTAATCCCTTTTTTAAACTTGTACTACTTTAACATCGTGTCTGCTTTGTGAAGTTCCGTTTTCTGTTGCTTCGCTCATCGCAGCCTTTAGACTATTTGTACTATGTTAATAGAACCAATAAACAAACTTAACAGAAATCTCAATAATATACAATTACTAAAATTTTGCTATTGCTTTTAATTTTAACGGTTTTTTGTATTGAGACCAAAACTTATAACATCATGCACCAATTCTAAAGTTTCAATCATGAAAAAAATTATTTATTTTGTATTAATATACCAAATTAAATAGTAACAGCATATTACAGGTTACTGTGTATTATTAATTTACAGGTTGCTGAAGAAGGGCTGCTCTATTCGTTTTTAGTTTAATGTTTTATTAAATTTATTTGTTTTGAACTCTTAGAAATTAATTTTATAAATCATGGATAATTTATTTTTAGTACTTAGTTTATTTCTTCCGAGATTAACATTAATAATTTACTTTTTCTTTTTTCACATCCCGCCAAATAATGTACCTTTCATAGGCGATATTTTACTTGGTGTATTTTTGCCGCGTGTGCTTGTTGTAATATATATCGCAGATAATTTAGGCACAGGGAGTCCCTGGTTCTGGATACATATTGTTGCTGCTGTAGTTGTGTATTTGTTCTCAGCTAATAAGGGAAATAAACGCTGGAGGAAGAACAGGTAGCAAATAATAAATATCAGATAACAGTAAGCGGTTACAAGCTGTAATTTGTAATTTACTATTTGATATTGAAGAAAAATAAATGCTGTATCTAAAAACTTCCGGGTTAACTAGAGTTGACAAGGGTTACGTGGTTAATTGCAAGTCAGGTGTTATTAATTAAGCTTACCCGGCAATTGTAATTCATTTGAACTAATTTCAGTGACTCCTTGCCTGACAATTATTATTAACTTTCAATCCTTTAAACGGCATCCTTCATGCATTAACTTTTATTTCTCCTTCTTCAACTTTTAACTCACCATTGTATGGTTGTATCATATCCATGCTATGGTTCATTTCATTATAAAGATAATCAACTGCTTCGTCATATTTTAATAAAGCGAGACTTCTTTTATATGGAATTTGTCTAACTGCCGGAGGGGGTTCGGTAGTTATAATAGAATAAAAATTCTGTCCCTGCAAATTAATAAAAATTCCCGGTGCAAAGAAGAAAGGTTCATCCGGAATGCTTATGTGAAAAGGAGTATTCCGCTTAATTTTATTTTCCTTCTTCCATTTTTTAACATCCGGCGGATCATCTTCGGGTTTGCGGTATTCGATGAAACTTGTCATTGGAATAAGACAGCGTGACCTCTCGAAAATAGTCTGCCATCTTTTTTCTTTCTTAATGGTTTCAATCCGGCTATTAAAAATAATAGGGGATTTTTCGCTGAATTTTATTCCCCAGTTCATCAAGGTCAGCAGCGGTTTATCTTCTTCTTTAACCATAACAGGGGAATCATTGGTCAAACGGACATTATTATTTATATCCGCATCTTTAATTGCCTCATCAATTTTTACATCAATATTTTTTTCCTTAAGTTTCTTTTTTATTTTCTTAAGGTCGGTGTAAATATTAAAGAATGCACACATTATTGTTATGTCCTCTGAACTTAATTATTATAATAAAAATAAAACTTAAATACTGTATTAAAGTTGCATTTCTTTTAATTCATAAATTATGAAACGAATTTATTTTATGGAATTGGTTGTATTTTTTTAACTTCCTCGATTTTAACATTTTTATCTTTTCCAAAGTATTTATCATAAAGCTGGCTGCCTTGCCAAAATCCACCAATTAAGATACATATAGCTACAACCATAGCCCAAAATTTCTTATACCATTTTTTCTTTTTAAATATTTGGCCCACTGGAGGATTAAAAACATTTCTTTCATCTTCTCTTTCTATTCCATTTAATAACTCCTTGACATTATAAGAGATATCAATTTTACCCACAAAATATTCTTTCTTATTTGCTTTTTCATAACCGATCAATTCTTTGTATTCTACGGTAATATCCTCTCCACCTGGCAAAGGTATTAATTCAGCAGCATCAATTTTTTTAAAACTCTTATTAATTTCCCTTAAATTATGCCTTATAACTGAAAAGTAATCTCTTTTTTGCTCTCCCTGTACCCATATAAATATTTTTTTCTCTTCTTCATCTGCAATTATCAAAGCAATTGAACTAAACCCATCATTTTCTATAACAAGACCTGTTCTCCATCTTAAATCCTTTTTTATATCATTATTCATCTTAACAATAAATCTCGGCATTATTGATTTAGGTAGGAAGTCATACTTAAATAGGAATTTAAGTGAATTATGATAATTAAATTCGAATTGGGGTTCATCAACTCCTAAAAGATCTGGTATCAAAATTGTATTATTCTTAACTAAATAACATAATTCGAACTTTTTCATTATTTCTATAATGTAATTATATTGATTGGCAGGATATAAGTCAGGATCATCTAATATCGAATTTAATTGTCGAATATCCAAGATACCTCTTGAATCAGATAACATTTCTGAATTTAATATTCTATATACTGCCGTTGTAAGCCATATGGGATTTATTACATTAATATCTCTTAAAGGTAAATCTTTAAAATGAAGAACGACACCTAAATCATGTAAATACCCAAGTAAAGTGTTTTTTGCAGAAGATTCGGTAATGTTTTCATTTTCGCACAATGAAAGATAGTTCTCTAATGTTAGGTAATTGTCTTTCATATCTGACAGACATTGTTTTACTTTAAACCATTTCTTAGGCCATTGTGTGGTTAATAGTTTTACTTCCATTATATATTTTGCCAGACCTTCTTTTAATTCTTCTAAACCTTGACACCTTGCACATGAGATTTTGTAAAAACCTTTTACATTTTTATATTTTTCCTGAAGAAATCTCCTGTTGACATCAAACGTGGGATTTTCATCAATTTTGTTTAAAACAATTAATATTGGTGAATCGCCTCCAAAGCTTTCAATATGTTTCAGCCAATATTCAGTTTTTTCATCTCTTCTGCCATCAAGAACAAGAATATAAAAACTTCTTTCGGAAAGAAAAAATTGATGTGTTGCATGCATTATTTCTTGTCCGCCAAAATCCCAAAAATGTGCGGTAATATCCTGTTCCTCTGATTTAATGCTTAAATTTCTAATATTTATTCCGTGGGTCGATAGTTCATGTTTATTAAATTCTTCTCCTTTTAATTGTTTTAATAAAGAAGTTTTTCCTGCTCCGCCGTCACCTACTAATAATACCTTGACTTCGTTCAGAGGTAATTCCCCTTCTTCTAATATGGATCCCAAATAAGTTCTTATTGCCTCTAAACCTTGTTTAATGATTTCAGGTGGAGGTTTTATTATTGAATTACCATTTAAATCCAAATAAGTTAAATTCTTTAACTCTTTTAGAAATGATGCATTAGTTATATTGTTACTGCTTAAATTCAATGAAGTTAAATTCTTTAACTCTATTAAAGAGGATGCATTAGTCAAACCGTTACCACTTAAATTCAAATAAGTTAAATTCTTTAACTCTTTTAGAAATGATGTATCTTTTATTCTGTTTCCGTTTAAATTCAATGAAGTTAAATTCTTTAACTCTATTAAAGAGGATGCATTAGTCAAACCGTTACCACTTAAATCCAAATAAGTTAAATTCTTTAATTCTCTTAGGGAAGATATATCTATAAATTGGTTGTTACTTAAACTCAATGAAGTTAAATTCTTTAGATCTCTAAGAAAAGAACAATCTATCAATCGATTACCACTTAAATCCAAAGAAGTTAAATTCTTCAACTCTTTTAGAAATGATGTATTTTTTATTCTGTTTCCGTTTAAATTCAATGAAGTTAAATTCTTTAACTCTTTTAAGGAAGATAGATTAGTCAAACCGTTTCTACTTAAATCCAAAGAAGTTAAGCTCTTTAACTCTCTTAAAGATGATACATTAGTTATATTGTTATTACTTAAGTTCAATGAAGTTAAATTCTCTAACTCTTTTAAAGAGGAAACATTTTTTAATATGTTATTGCTTAAATTTAAAGTGGTTAAACTTTTCAAATCTTTTAATAAAGAAGCATCAGTAAATCCGTTATAATACAAATCCAAAGAAGTTAAATTCTTCAGTTCTTTAAGTGCGGAAACATCTGTTAATCTGTTACCACCTAAATCCAAAGAAGTTAAATTCTTTAGCTCTTTAAGTGCGGAAATATCTGTTAATCTGTTACCGCTTAAATTCAAAGTAGTTAAATTCTTCAACTCTTTTAGAAAAATAATATTTCCTAATGAACTGTGTTTTATATCCAAGGTTTTTAGACGTTTAAGTTGACTTACAAAGGATATTATATATTCTAAATCCATAAAAAATAGATTCGTAAATAAAATCGAGGATATGTAATCTTCTTTATCAATTTCGTAATATTGAAAGCCTGATATTTTTTCTTGATTTTTATTTAACTTTATTATTTGCTGCCCTATAAGTTCTTCAATCTTATAAATTAAATTTATTTCTTCTTGCATAATTATTTTCCTTTAACTAACTATCTATAAATTATATACTTTTTTCATAAAAACAAACACAGTTTAAGGGAAATAAAAAAAGGGCATAAAGCCCTTTTATTAACTTAATAAATCGCTTTATGCCTCCTGTGGTGCCCTCGGTACTGCACCGTACTGCTCCACTAATAAGTTATCATAATAATCTGCATACCTGAATAAATCCTTAAAAGTTGCAAGCCCTGTTTCATAAGTCAGGTATTGGTCAAATATTAATGTGGAGAGAATTATATCCTGGTTATTTACGCTGAACATTACATCTTCCAGGTCATAATTCTGGCGAAGAAGGAGTTCATAAATAGCTCCTATATTTGTTTTTGGCAGCGTACAAATAAAGCAATCACCTATTATAAAACCGTTTTCCTGGTAGCTTATGTAAATATTTGCACTTCCTTCCTGAATTTCCCATCTGTAAGGGCCGCGGCGTGAAAGCTTCACATCTTTGCCAAGCTGTTCAAGAATTGTTTCGATAATTGCAGCGGCACCGACGGGTTTGTATTCTTCTTCCTTTTTAATTGCGGGCAGCTCAACTTTTGCACCGCAGAAAGGACAATACTCACCTTCAATATTTTCAGGTGTAACCATATTGGAACATGAAAGGCATCTTGTTACAACTTTGCCGTAGTATGGCAGGTATTCATCAAGCGATTCAATTAAATATTTTACAGGTAAAGCAAAGCCAAGATTATCTCCGCCTGCAATGATGAAAGTATTTACACCAACAACCTCGCCATATTTATTTACCAAAGGCCCGCCGCTATTGCCGGGGTTAATTGCCGCATCTATCTGTATATAACTTATGCCGCGCTGTAACCTTTCTGCTTTTGATACAATGCCTTCGGTAGCTGTATAATTCAATCCGTAAGGATGACCGATAGCAATAACCTGGTCGCCGTCGTGAACGGGATGCTCGGTCTGCAGATGAACTTCCGGTAAGTCTATTCCTGCCGGGGCAGCTATGAAAGCCAGGTCATACTTAGGGTCATTGAAATAAACCGGCGCCATTACCTTTTGAAAATTTTTCCCGCTGATAACTACCTCAAAATTGCCTTTGACTACATGGTCATTTGTTACAATTATATTCCTGTCTTTTAAATAGAATCCTGTCCCTGTACCCTGCGGTGTTGCTATCTGAATTATGATAGGCTGAAATTGATTTATTATTTCTTGTGCATCCATATTATGGCTATAATTATTAATATTTTAAATTTTGTATTTCTGTAAAATATGTTCTTAAGAAATCGAGCATTGTATCAAACTTTAAATTATCCGTATTGAACTTTAGCTCCGGAAATTGTTCTAATCCTGATTTAATTATCTCATTTATCTTATCTTTAACAAGCTGTTCGTTGAATTTCTTATTTTCCTTATCGTAATATTTTTCAGGAATTCCCATTTCAATATAGAAATCCTGCTCTATTATGTTGTACAGCAGGTTAAACAGCTTCAATGTCGGCTTTGCCAGCCCGAAAGTAAACAGGCAGTATCCTGTAATGTATTCATATATAGTAACGGCTATATCTTCGTATTTATTTTCCGCATACCACTTTACATTATTCAAATTGCTGTTAAATACATCTGTAACCTGCGGATGGTTTGCCGGGTTTGCAATTCCAAAAGTTGATTTAACCTTATACAGGTCCTCAATTATCTTTTCTTTTGGCTTTTCAAGTAGTTTCTGCAGGTCCTGCTTCATATTCCTGTTTTTTTCTTCAAATGGCTTATTGTCGCGTGTAAAATATGTAAAGCTTATCTTTTCAAGGTCATTCATCAATGTTCCTTCCGGAGTGATAAGATAATCTATCTTATAAAGTAGGTTCAGAAGTATGTAAGAAATGCCGCCTGAAAATGTATCTTCTTTTAAAGAAGAAACTCTTGTTAAAGTATCGGTTAGCCATTTATTAAAATATTTATACTTTATCTCTTTTTCCTCATCAGTAATAGATTCTGAATTGAAATCAGCAGGTTTTAGCATAGCAAAATCATCTATAAGAATATCATCCTGTTTATCTGCCCGTATAGCCAGCTCTTTCAAAGCATAATAAAGCTTACGCGGAGAGCCGTCCGGTATGCTGCTGTTGAATTTTATTACTATCCTGCTATCTTTTAAAGCAAAACGGTTATAATAAAGAGAGTAGTTCATTTCCATTAAACGGCGCATAAAAGCAACGCTCAGCTTTTCAAATTCCGCTACAGGTGCTTCGGCTGTTATTTTGTTTTCCGTTATGGTGCCATTTATAACTTTTGAACCCTGGAAAAAATGGAAATCAATGCGGCCATTCTCCCTTGTGTAAATAACATTATTTAATGAATCATCATTTAAATAAGTAAAAAATGCAGCGTAAGAATCGAAGTATTTTTTTTCTTCGAAAAATTTTTCGCTGTCACTCCATGCATTAACTTTAACTTTTGGTTTAAAGCTATCGCTGAATCTTCCAAATGTTGGTGACATATTTTTTTGAGAAAGTTTAAGATAGTAAAATAGTGGATTGTGGAATTTTATTCAATGAACAATCAGGAGTTTATAAAGTTTATAAAGTTTATAAAGTTTATAAAGTTTATAAGGTTTATAAGGTAAGTGAATAGAGTGTATAGAGCTGAAAGATACAATCACGTAGTGATTGCCCATATTAGAAATTATTAGTGTTTATCCGGAAATTCTACGGAGTTCCCCTAATTCTCATTTAACTGAGCTTAAAACTGCAGTTGAAATAAATTAATTCAGGAAGAAATTTTTTATAATCTGAACCGGTAAGATAAAGTTACCCCACCTGAAAAAGCTCTCTTTGTCCCGTCATAATTTGTATCACGCTTGAGCAAAGGCAATGCTGCAAATCCGGTTACATCAATCCGGTTTGTGAGCATATATGAAATCTGTCCAACCAGGTTAACCTGGAAGAAATCGCTGTCTGCGGCATCTTCAAATACTTCGGGATTTGAATTTGGTACTCTTATTGATGATTGCTTGATGCGTTTTATACCCAGCACTTCTGCTTTTACATTCAATTTATCAAATTGCATGTTATACCCGGCTCTGAACATCAGGTCATCTCCTCTTTTGAGACGGGTGACATTGTTGCTGCTTCTACCGAAAGGTTTTTGATATGCAATACCCGCATTAAAGTTATTGCCAAGCAGACCAATACCGACCAGGAGGTCGTTTGTTCCAAGCCCGGGCTGGTATGCCTGCGGGAGTGAATCACCTGCATTTACACTGCCTGTTGCAAATTTACCGCCGATTGTTAATGATATTGCCACAATTCCTTCTATCGGGAAAAGCATTGTTCCAAGAACACTCAGGTCACCCGGACCAGATGCGTCTCCTGACGGACCTGTGTTGTAGCTAAAAGGCATACTTGCTGTAACACCCCAAAACTTAGCAATCTGGAATTCAGCATCAAGCTTAATTGTATTATAACTAATATCATCAGGGTCACCGCTTCTGCCCAAAACATATCCTAAAGAAATGTTGCTGTTGTTTTTCCGGAAAAGTTCGTTTGTCTTTTTACCTATTATGCAAACACCGGCATCAGAACATTGAGAAAAAGATTCGATATTACAAATGAACATTAATACTATAACTGGTATGACAATTATTATTTTCATATAAAAGAATTTTTGATTTATATATATAATAAACAAATGCCTGTTTTAGTTTCGTTTACGCCCGGACAAATTGACAGATTCCTTAAATAATTTATTTACTGACTGTTTCAATAGCTTTTTCTAGCTGAATATCTCTGCCTTCTTTAACGGATTGAATAGTTCTTTGAACGGGAATAGTAGGCTGTATTCCCACACCATGATGCTGGGAGCCATCATGTTTTATGACTTTCATGCCTGTCCATGTAATTTCATAACCGCCCGGCAAATTCATTTTGTTAACATTACCATTAGTACCTGCAGTTGGCTCTCCGATTATTTCACCCAGCTTATAGTATTCCACAATGCCCATAATACTTTCCGCATAGCTTATTGCTCTGCCATCAGTGATGAAAGCGATTTTTGCATCAAAATGAGGTAAAAGAGGTTTAACATCCCATCTACCACTTGTATTGTAATAGGTATTGCTTTGATCGGGATATAAATATAATGGTTTCATCCACTGTGCAGATGTGACATTTTCTTTTATCAAATGTTGTATAAAAACATGAGAAATTTTTACCGGATAACCTCTCATATTAAAGATTATACCTTTTGCTTTTGCAAGCATCACTATAGCATTGTTAAAATCATAATCGTTGATTCTGGTCAGGTCAACGTAATAAATTCCGGGCTGTTTTTCTTCTATGACATTTGTGGTCTCGGGTCTGTTTACATTCATTAAAGTCCTTTTAATTTGTATATCATAAATTTTTCCATCTCTTTTTATTTTGAGCTTCAATTCAGTGTTTTTATCACCTGACAACAGCCGCATAGGTGAATTTTGCAAGCCATATAAGTTATAGCTGTTCCTTTTCCACCGCATTGTAGCTCCTGAAACGTACTGCTCTTCATTTTTCAATGCATCAATTGCCGGTACACCATTTACTTCAGCGACAATATCACCTAATTGCAGTTTGTCTTTTGCTTTGTCATACACGTAGGTTATAACAAGGTTGTTCTCTATCCATTGCCAGAAAAAAGGAGGAAAGTAATAATTGTAGATATCGGACGAATGGCTAACAGTTATATGCCCATCATCTAGCTTAGCGGTAAATTTCTTTAAAATGTTCAGAAATTCATATTCGGTTGTGTCTTTATATGCTTCACTAAGTGCGGGGCGGAGTGTTGTATTCCAATCCAATTTTATTTCCTCAAAATAAGGAAAGAAATGCTGGAATATATTCCAGCAAATTACAATGTCGCCTAGCCTTACATACCTGTCTTTTGCAGTAATTTCTTCGGGAATTGCAGAATTTATACTATCAAAAAAGCTCTTTATCTTAGCTGTATCACTGTGTGGAAGCGTACCACCGGTATCTTTATATAATGCTAATGGCATAGAAATGGATAATTCTGAGCTTATACCGGCTTTAAACAGTTCATCAGGTTTGGGGAATTTTTGAACCGTTTTGAATATATCGGTGTCCGATTCAATTTTATTTATACCGCATACACTTTTATAAATATTATTAGATGTATTAAAATCACCAATTCCCGTTACACCGTAATGTTTCCAGATGACAACTGTCAGACCGGAGGTATCGGCGGGTATAAACGGTTTATCATCAATCATTTCGCCTTTTACATGTATCTTCAATAAAGGAGCGACGGGAAGAAATATTTCATTAAGCTTTGTTTTTAGCTCTCCGGCATCTTTTGCATCTTCAATATATTTTACTCCATATATTGCAAATTTTTTCCAGTCTGTTTGTGCTGCTTCATCACCCGGGTAGAAAAATCTTATATAACCGTATAACTTTGTTAAAGCGGAAATGTTTTCTTTCTGCTGTTCTGTTATTTCTTTATACTCTGTGGTCTCTTTATAAATTTTCTTCTCCGGAGAAATGTTTTCAGTAGTTTTCTGGCAGGAAAAAAGAAGAACAGCTAAAATAAGAATTATAGTGTGCCTCATATTTTTAATATTATTTATCAAGATATATAAAAACGTATGATTTTTCAATTGTTTAATTGAACTAAATTGGCTTTTTACGAATTTATTTAGTAAGAAAAGCGCTAATTATTTCAGGAAATAATCATTATGTAAAAAATCCATTTTCAGGAACGAGCACAGGATAATTTTAAGTTAATTGCGTAACCGGGAAAAGAGTTTTTCTGGTTTAATAAGTTCTTTTTTTTAAATTGTACTTGAATATGAACTTTAGTAAGTTTATTGTGAATAACTAATTTTTCTAAAAATGAGAACAAAAAAAATATTACAATTAGGATTTTTAATATTACTTGCATTTTCGCTCAACGGATGCAGCTATAACACGCTGATTCAAATGGAAGAGCAGGTGAACCAGGCATGGTCACAGGTAGAAAACCAATACCAGCGCCGGGCAGATCTTATTCCAAATCTTGTAAAAACTGTGCAGGGATATGCAGAATTTGAAAAAGGAGTATTGACAGAGGTGACTGAATTACGCTCCCGGGTCGGGCAAACACGTATAACTGCAGATGACCTGTCCGATGAAGATAAGTTCAGAAAATTCCAGGAAGCACAGGACCAGCTCTCAGGTGCTCTTTCGCGATTGCTTGTTGTTGCAGAAAATTATCCTCAGCTTAAAGCAAACGAGGGTTTCCTTTCTCTTCAAACACAGCTTGAAGGTACAGAAAACCGCATTTCCGTTGAAAGAAAGAAATTTAACGAGTCGGTTCAGGTGTATAATACAAAAATCAAAAGTTTTCCTACGTTAATTACAGCAAAGATCTTTGGTTTTAAAGACAAACAGTATTTCAAATCGGCACCCGGAACTGAAAAACCACCAGATGTGAATTTTGACTTCAATAAAAAATAGTTTTAAAAACAAATATTATCAAATTTATTAAAAAATCTGATTGTATATATTATACAATCAGATTTAAAATTTTTTAATTTTATATAACGATGCAAGCAGTAATAATGGCAGGCGGGTTTGGCACAAGATTAAGACCATTAACTTCCAATATCCCAAAGCCAATGACACCTTTATTAAACAAGCCCA
Organism: Ignavibacteriota bacterium; assembly: GCA_003820375.1. GTDB lineage: Bacteria > Bacteroidota > Ignavibacteria > Tepidaquicellales > OLB5 > RPQH01. Next base: position 21,844 of record RPQH01000040.1, on the reverse strand, counting down.
TCATTGAGCATATTATCGGCTTATTAAAAAATCATAATATAACAGACCTGATATTGATATTATATCACCAGTCAGAAATAATAAGAAATTATTTTAAAGACGGCTCGGAGTTTGGAGTAAAAATTCAGTATGTAAAGCCCGATGCTGATTACGGAACAGCAGGCGCGGTGCACTGTGCTCATCCTTATATTAAAGACAGGTTTATTATAATAAGCGGTGATGTAGTAACTGATATGGATATAACCCGTGCTATTAATTTTCATATTAAAAAGGGTTCTCTTTCCACTATTGTACTTACACATGCAAAAAACCCGCTGCAATTCGGAATTGTATTAACCGATAAAGACGGAAAAATAAATAAATTTTATGAAAAACCAACCTGGAGTGAAGTTTTCAGCGATACCATTAATACAGGAATATATATTCTTGAAAAACAGGCACTTGAGATAATACCAATTGCCCGTCCTTCTAATAAACAGGATATAGATTTTTCAAAAGATTTCTTTCCTTATCTCCTGCATAATCATCTGCCCTTGTATGGTTTTGCGGAATATGGTTACTGGAAAGATGTCGGCAGCCTGGAAGATTATATATCAACAAACCTAGACGCATTAAAAGGCAGGGTAAAGCTTGCATCACTAAAAGATGCCGCAAAAAACAGTAATGTAATAGGAAAGAATTGTAAAATTGCAAAAACCGCTGAACTTATTAACACGGTGATAGGAAACAACTGCTCGATCGGACAGAATGTCAGGTTAAGAAATTGTGTGCTCTGGGATAATGTAACAATTGAAGATAATTGTAAGCTGACAAATGATGTTTTATGCAATGATGTAAAGATAAAACAAAATTCGCACATCCAGGATAATGTATTTATAGGAGATAAAGTAGTAGTTGGAAGCAATGTACTGATTAAGTCTGATATAAAAATTTGGCCGCAAAAAGTAATTGACGGGAACTCTGTAGTCCAAAAAAATCTTATCTGGGAAGACAGGTGGAAAGATTCTCTATACACCGATTCCCGAATAACAGGATTAGCAAATATTGAGATAACGCCGGAATTCGCTGCAAAGCTGGGAATGATTTTCGGCATTTATGCCGGTATCAAAAGCAGGATAATTGTATCAAGAGACACTGATAATTTATCAAGAATGATAAAAGGTGCAATCATGAGCGGGTTAATGTCCAGCGGAATAATAGTGATTGATTTGCAGACAACCCCAATCCCCATAGTAAGACAGGAATTAAAGGCAGGAAAAGGCTCGGGCGGTATTTTTGTTCGAAAATCCCCGTTCGATGCATCAAAATGTGATATTATTTTTTTCGATTCCACCGGTAAGGATCTTTCAAGTACCAAGACAAAAACAATTGAAAAAATGTTTTTTTCTGAAGATCACAGACCTGTTCCTTTTCAGAATATTGGTTCTATGGTATTTCCTGAAAGAACCTATGAGAGCTATAAGGCTCATTTCATGGCAAATATTAATAAGGAGCTTATAAATAAAAGAAGATTTAAAGTCGTAATAAATTATTCTCATGGAATTACTTCTTCAATATTCCCTCTGATACTGGGCGATTTTAATCTTGAAATGGTCTCGCTGGATACGCATTTAAATCCGTTAAAACAAACGAGAACGCTTGAAGAATTTAACAATGCGCTTAAACAACTTTCTTATATTGCAACATCATTAAAATATGATGCAGGGTTCCTTATAGATGCCGGCGGCGAAAAGATATTTATGGTCGATGATTCAGGTAAGCTGATAAATTCGGACAGGTTCTTAAGCATTATTATAAATTTGTATCTGAGCTTAAATCCGTCAGTTAAAAAAATTGCAGTGCCAATACAGGCATCAAGTGAGATTGATATGGTTGCAAGCAGGTACGGAACTGAGATAATCCGTGTTAAAGATTCACATTTTGCTATGATGAACGCCTCGGAACAACCGGATATCGACTTAGTCGGCGGTACAAAAGGAGGTGTAATATTTCCTAAATTCCTTTTTGCAACAGATGGTATGTTTTCAATAATCAAAATACTAGAGATGCTGGCAGCTTCAGGGAAAAGTTTAAGCCAGATAGATAAGGAAACTCCTAAGCTCTTTATGGCTAAAAATAATATTTACTGTTCAAAAGAGCAAAAAGGAAAGATAATGAGAAAGCTTGTAGAGGAATCCGAAGGTACAAAACGGGATTTAATTGACGGAATAAAAATTCATTTTGATCATAACAAATGGGTGCTTTGCATACCAGACAGCGAAAGAGAAATTTTCCATGTAAATGCAGAAGGAAAAACCCGTAAAACCGCTGAGAAACTTGTAAAAGAATATTCAAACAAAATAAATTACTACAGGGATAATTTATAATAATTGAAAAAAAACCATTACATTTTAATTCTTTTATGCACTTAATGCCATAAATGGAAAAAATTTTTACCAATTATAACGGCACCAGAAATAATGGCAATAACTTAAGTCAGCATAAATTCGATTACAAGTATTCGGAAGCACTTATTACTGGTAGTATTGCAATTTCCTTAAGAACAAAAGTTCTTGCTTTTTCTATCTTTCTTTATTACTTCATTGAAAATGGAACACTCGGGCTGTTCTCTGAAAAATCTTATATGGTTTTCCGGGGTATGCGGCTATCGGACTTAATTTTATATGCTCTGGTTGGATATACTGCCTTTTGCTTTAGAGAATATCAAGACCTGTTCAAAAGCAAGATTTTTCTTATGGTCAAGATTTTCCTTTTATATCTTGTTTTGGAATTTTTTATAAGTGCCATCAGATATAAGTTCAATATAATTGAATATTTTTTCCGTTTAAAAGGTGTATGGTCTTCTTTCCTTATCTTTCCTTTTATGTTATTGATAAAAAGAGACGGGCTTGTGTTTCTTGCGAAATTAATATTTCCTGTAGCAATAGTTTCAAATATTTTATATATAATGACTGCTTTGACAGGAAATCTTTATTTACCTGATGTAACTATCATATTACAACGCCTGCCGGGAGATATGGAAGTATTCCGGGTATTCGGCGGAACATTCTTCGGTGAACTCTTCTTATTTGGATTTATTTACTATTGGATGTGCAGGAAATTCAGATGGTATCAATTATTTTTAGTTATATTTTTTTCCATACCGCATATACTTGCTTTTGGACGAGGTGCATGGACCAATATAGTATTTACAATTTTTGTTATAATATTTCTGCAATTCTTAAAGAAAAAGAATTTCAGAATAATTTTCAGGCAAGGTATTATTATTACACTGTTGGCAATTGCACTTATTATATGCTTTATAAAATTTGTTCCCCGTTCAGATTACTATATTGATGCTTTGGGTGAAAGGATTTTACAGGGCAAAGATGATGTTACTTATGGCGAAGGCACATATGGCACAAGACTTGACCTTCAAAACGGTTCACTTGTAAACTTATGGTATAACAGTAACTGGTTCCTCGGTATTGGAATGCATCCCATGTGGGTTAACAGACCTGAAACAAGGGAAGAGCAAGTATATTACGGTGCTTTTTCCGATGTCGCCTGGCCTAGTGTTCTTGCAGCATATGGCTTGATTGGATTAGGACTTGCAATTTCAATACAATTTAAATATATCAAAACAGCTTACAAGCTGCTTAAGAAGATAAAGGAAAATAATATTTATACACTTATATTAACTATAATGTTTGCGAAAATGGTATTTGATACTTTTATATCGTATTCCTTTTTGTTTACCAGCATTTCATTATGGGGATTATATTTGTCACTCAATTTCTATTTTCCTGCTTTTATATACCTGTATGAAAAACATAAAACTGATGAAAAAAATATTAACGAGCCAAATATCATTTTAAAAGACAGGTATAAACACAAATATAAATACGCAAATAATAAATCAATTCAATAAGAAATTTTTTTGGCTAAAATTGCTGTAAATAATCTAAGAGCTGTAAGGAACCAGCTTAACAAACCGGTCAGAGACGATAAGGCAAGCATATTTCTTAAAAGTTCTTTCGTAACCCCCAAAGCTAAAATTTTAGCCTGGTTTTTCTTTCTGGCATTTTTCTTCGAGAGCGGAACAATTGGACTGCTTCCGCAGCAGTTTTATTTCGTTTACAGGAATATCAGGATATCAGATTTAATTTTCTATAGCCTTATAGTTTACTCGCTGCTTAACTCAAAGGAATTTTACGTTTATTATAAAAGCAAAGTGCTTTTAATATTTAAGATATTGGCAGTATTTTTTATATTTGAGTTTATTGTAAGTTCAATATCATACAATTATAGTTTTATAGAATATTTCTTCCGGTTGAAATTTCTTTGGAGCTCTTTCCTCATATTTCCATTTCTGCTCCTGTTAAAAAGAAATGGTTTATGGTATTTGATAAAATTGATTATTCCTGTTGCAGTTGTTTCAAATATATTGTACATAATGACAGCATTAACAGGGCGTCCATTTTTACCGGATGTAGTTATAGCACTCCAGGATCTGCCCGGAGGACTTCAGGTTTACCGTGTATTTGGAGGTACATTTTGGGGAGAATATATTTTCCTCGGAATTATATATTACTGGGTTACAAATAAATTTAAGATGTACCTGCTGGCTCCGGTTATCCTTTTTTCATTACCCCATATTCTTGCATTCGGAAGAGGTGCCTGGATACACATGCTTTTTATTATTGTATTAATTTTTATCTGGAATATTTACAGAAAAAAGAATTTCAAAGTCTTTATTCGTCAGACCATAATTATAATAATATTCGGAGCAACAGTTTCGTTTGTTTTTTCAAAAGTTATCCCGGAATCCAATTATATTTATGAAGCTTTGGAAGCAAGAATAGAACAGGGCAAAGATGATTATGTTTATGACAAAGGAACATATGGAAGCCGTATGACAGCTTTAGCAGCACTCATAGAACTCTGGGAAAAAAGTAATTTGTTGTTTGGTGTTGGAATGCATCCTATGTGGGTAGTAAAAGCTCTTACAGTTGAAGAATCTTATTATGGCTGGGGATTTTCCGATATTAAATGGGCAGGAATACTGGCCGGGTACGGCCTGGTTGGGTTTGCATTGATCTTATTTTATCAAATCCAATATATTTATGCAACTACAAAAATTATGATTAAATATAAGACAGGCAATCTGTTTATATTTTTTATAATAATGTTTTTTTCTTCATTAATTTTCGACTCTGTTTTTAATTATAATTATAACCTTGTAACATTTGCAGTAAATGGCATCACTCCAACTATATCTTTTCTATCAGCTGTAACTGTATACTTGTTTGAAGAACTAAAAACGCAGAATGAAGAAAAAAGCTAATTTGTTATATGAATTTTCGCATCAGGAAAAAGTTTATTAGGTCCGGGAATATTATACAAATTGCCAAGCAGTCTACAGCCTAAAAATCCGATATATTGCCTGTAAATAAAGAAAGGGAACGGTGTATTGAAAGCCGGTGTATTGGCAACTTCAAGTTCCGGTTCTATAGTAATAAAATATCTATAATAGCCTGCTGCTAAACTAACAATATCCGGTTTTCCATTACCCGGACATCCGGGTTGAACCCAATCCTGCCCCGGAAAATTAAAGCCGGCATTCGGGCCTGCACATGGTCCCGTCCCATCTAAATCCGGAGCTGCAGGGTTATAAAATCTGCCCGCCGAATAATAAATTGGATTGGATGGTGATGAACTATCTGCTACCCATGCTTCATATACCCAGCCGTTTCCGGGAATAAGTGATATGCTTGGGTCCAGGCCTGAAGCATCACCTGCAACATTTGAAAGCCAGATACCCTTTAAACATTCAGGTTCAGCGGCTCCTGTAGTAGGTGTCTGTATAGTAAAATGCCCGGTCCAAACTGTGTAAAGATTTCTTCCGCCCGCGTCCAAAGCTAATGCATCTCCAATATATAAAGAACCATATACGCTGTCCTGGTTTGCACCAACCGGACCGGTAATAATTTTTGCTGAACTTGGAGCGAAATTTACATTTAAATTTTCTATAGATACAACTACATAATTTGCCCAGGAAAGTTTGGTGGTATCGCCATTGTACGTGAAGGTCATAGGCTGTCCGTTTAGATCAACCATACTCTTCCCATCCGGTCCAATGTTAAATTTTCCTAATGAATACCATGATTGAATACCTGAACTATCAAGCCGGAGCCATAGTTCATACACTCCGTCAACATTGGGATTTAAAGGCAATAAATTCTTTTGTGTAAATGTAATGATTCCATTTTGATGAACTAAATGGTTAACACCCGAATCATCACAAGACGATAAAAGAAATGCAGTAATTATTGTGAATATCACTACTCCAAAGTAGTTCTTTTTCATAGTAAATTGGTTATATTACTTTAAAACTATGAATAGCTAATAATAACTGCAAGTCTTTTTTTTTGCTTAAAAATAATTGTTAAATTTTTAAAATCCTTTTTTTTAAAAATTGAATGTGTTATTTTTTTAAATAAATAACACATTTAGTTCATTTTTTTATTAAAAATTTCAAAATACTTGCAAAAATCCTCGTTTTTAAAAGTTTTTTAATGCAAGTTTGCCAATATGAATTTCAATACCGGAATAGTAATATTCAATCCATTTGCTTTTGGCGGCTCACCTAAAAGATTCGCAAATCTTTTTAAAAATTTGAATAATAAATACCCGGGCAGGTTTTATTTGTTTATTGATTACAACTTATACCACCAGCTAAAAGAAATAATACCTGATATGCCTTTTGATGATATTTATATTATTAACTTAGAAGGTAAACAGCTTCCGACAAAAGAAGCTAATACCGGGAAAAAATATATAGGTCTGCTGCCCGACCCGCTGGTGATAGATAAACAACATTCTGTTCTGCGGAAAATTTACTGGTTTTATAAAAATAAAACTCAACAAAGGAATATATTTTACCAGTTAGAGTATTACAGAAAAAAACTTGATATAAAAGTGTTTAATGGTGTTTTCTCAGGTGTTTTACCTTTGGTTTTTTATTTGAAGAAAGAAGCACGTAAAGCAGCAGTCGTTTTTTCGGATATGGACAGCTGGTTCTCGGATGTTCACAGTGACATGAATAAGCTGTGGTATAGAAAGTACTATTCTTTTAATTATGCACTAGAAAATGCAGATGTAATTGATTTTTTAAGCCCGTACATTCTTGAAGGTGTAAAACAGAGGAATGTTAAGGTTAAAGAAGAATCAGTAGAAATTGCACCGTGTTCTTTTATAGATTATTCGAAATGCAAAGTAGAAGAAAAAGAAAAAATTGAAATTGCTTTTTGCGGAAGGTTGGAGCCGGATAAAAACCCTATGCTTTATCTTGAGGCGGCAAAAATTATTCATAAAAAATACCCTGAAGCTAAATTCCATTTATTTGGCGAAGGAAGCCTTGAAGCTGATGTTAAAGAATTCATAGTGAAAAATAGTCTGCAGGATTGTGTGAATTTCCGGTTTCATAATAACCCTCCCGAAATATTCAGCAGAACGGGTGTATTTGTAAGCTTACAGACCCACACAAATTATCCTTCACAAAGCGTGCTTGAGGCGATGGCGTGCGGCAATGCAATTATTGCAAGCAGCAGGGGAGATACTGAATTATTTATCAATCCGGAAAATGGAGTTCTTGTAGAGCTAAATGTAAATGATGTTGTATCAGCGCTGGAGAAATTGATAGAAAACTGGGGAAAAACAAAAGAAATGGGCTTGTATGCAAGGGAATATGCTAAACAAAACCATACTATTGATAAAGTATTGGAATATTATACCGGCCTTTACAAAAAAGCTTATCATAAGGTATTTAACATCCAATGAAAAAAGTTGGCGTAATACTTGTTGTTTACAATCAGAAAGATAATTTAAGACCACTCTATGAATCATTATGCAAACAAAGCTATAAAAACTTTACAGTTTATTTTATAGATAACAAATCGACGGACGGCTCATACGGGAGATCAATAGAACTAAATCAGCAATTTAATCTTGATATAAAATATATTTCACCGGGCTGCAATATGGGTTTTGCAAAAGGAAATAATATTGGTGCAGAAGAAGCAGTAAAGGATAAATGTGAATATTTATTTATACTTAATAATGATATAGAACTTGATGAAGATTGCCTTAAAAATTTAATTGAACTTGCAAATCAGGATGAAAAGACTGCAATAACTTCACCAATCATATTTTACGGTCCAATGGGGTGTGCTGAAAATGTAATACAGGAATACGGAAGCAGGGTAAACTTTCATTCATATCATATACACAGGAATTATCCCCGGAAAGTATTTGAAAAAAATAATGATAAAATTCCCGGAACAATGAATGTCAATTTTGTTTCAGGCGGCGCATTGCTGATTAAATCATCCGTTTATAAAAAAATTGGTTTGTGGGAAGAACGTTATTTTGCTTATGGTGATGAGATAGACCTGATGAAAAGAATTAAAGAGGCTGGGTTTATAGTTAAAGTGACAAAAAAAGCAAAGCTCTGGCATAACCATAAATGGGATAAGGATAATAAATGGGGATACTATTTTGAATATTATATGATAGAAAGAAATAAGTTTTTATATTACCACAAGTGTAAATATTATTTCTCACTATTTTTTACGGCAATTGGTGACATTTTGAAATTCCCGTGGAGACTGCTTTGGTTCAAAAAAGTGTGTGATTTTAAGCTGGGTTATTATTATCTCGCAGGTTTATTTGACGGATTGAAGAATAAAGGCGGAAAGCCTGATTTAATCAATGACTAAATAATAAAAAGAGACTGTAAAAACAGTAGTTTCTTTAATTATTATTTATAGGTATTATTTTTGAATAAAAATGCTTGATAATTTTCAATATAATTGTATATTCTTAACGTTTTGTAAATTTGATTAACTTACCCATTATACATTTCGACTGTAAGCATTTTGAAGGTGACAGACCATGTGCTCCAAATAAGCTCTACAGTGTTTTTTGTGAAGGATGCCTGTACTATGAAAAAGATTCCGGCAGAACCGGAGAATTTCCTGATATAGAAAATCACAAAACAAAAGAATTTAACAAAGATAATATTGAAATTATTATTGTAAAGCTGGATGCTGTTGGCGACGTGCTCAGAACTACTTCAATTCTGCCTTCTTTAAAAAAGAAATACAGTAATTCAAATATTACATGGATAACTAAAAGAAAATCATTCCCTGTCTTAAATGGTAATAAGTTAATTAACAATATATTTTTTGTTGAAGATAACCTGCAAAGCATTTATGACCGTGAATTTGATATTTCAATAAATCTTGACAGCGGTAAAGACAGTTGTGCTATTATGAATAATATAAATGCAGGTGAAAGATTTGGTTATTATTTGGTGAATAATATTCCTTATCCCATTAACAATCTTGCCAATGAATGGTATTTGATGGGTGTTAATGATAACTTCAAAAAGGGAAATAAAAAAACATATCACCAGATAATACATGAGATATGCGGATTTGAATACAACAATACATCACCTTCTTTAAACCTTAACGATGAAAGAAAAAACCGTGCCGATGAAATAAAAAATAAAGAAGGTATCTCCGGTTTTAGGGAATTTGTACTGATAAATCTTGGAGGCGGAAACAGGTGGCAGTATAAAAAATGGACGAAAGAAGGATATGCTGAATTAATAAATAAGCTGTCTGAAAATAAAGAAAAAGCAGTTGGTGTTGTTGCAGGCTATGAAGATAAGAATTTTTATGAAGAAGTACTTTCATGTTTGAATACAAAAGATAATATTATTAAACTTGGATTTAACAATTCAACAGATGATTTCATAAGTATAATTTCACTTGCAGATAAGATTTTCACATCCGATTCACTGGGATTCCATATAGCAAATGCCTTGTGCAAATATGCAGTTGTTATAGTTGGTCCTACATCATATACCGAGCTTGATGTTTTCGGGAACGGTGAAATAATCTACAGCAATAAAGTAGATTGCCTTGTATGCTACCTTAACAAATGTGATAAAGCTGTTACATGTATGAACACAATTTCAGCAGATAGAATTTTGCCATTATTAAATTGAAAATAGTTTACGTTACACACGAAAGCTTTATTGACCATAGTTATACAATTGTTTCCGGTCTAAGGAAAATGCTGGATATGTTTGTTTTCATCCAGGCAAAGGAAGAAAATGATGAAATAAAAAAGTGGTGTGAAAAGTTCGGTGCTGTTTTTGTAAAACGTACAAGATACAGAAATCCGTTTTCGTTATTTACGGAACTAAGCTTTCTCCTGAAAATTAAAAAGCTGAAAGCGGATAATGTTTGGTTCAATACTTTAACATTATACCAGATACTCATAGTAAAGTTCTTATTAAAAGATTTTCTTGTTAATATTCACGATGTTGACCCTCACCCGGACAGCAAAGATTATCATGCGAAATTCACGCAATGGCTGACATACAAGCTGCTGAAAAAAAGACTGTGTGTTGTCAGCAAAACACAGGCAAGCTTGTTCAAAGTACTGCACGGGTTTGAACCAAAAGTTTTCCGGCTTCCAATAATTAATTATTACACGGAGACCGGAAGATGTGACGGGAAACCGGTAATTGATAATAAAGTAAAATTTTTCTTCTTTGGGTCAATTGAACCATATAAAGGAATTGAAACACTGCTTGATGCTGCAGAAATACTTGAAAAGAAAAATATTGAGTACTGTATTAATATTTATGGGAAATTAAAATATAACCGGGAAATTCTTTCTGAAAAAATAAAAAATCTGAAGAACATTAAGCATGAAAATAAATTCATAGATTACAGGGATATACACTCAATATATTCAAAAAATAATGTACTGGTTCTGCCTTACAAACAGGTAACACAATGCGGTCCGCTGCTGATCGGGTATAGTGAAATTGTTCCTTCTGTTTGCAATGACTTACTGGGATTCAGGGAATATGTTGATGATGGAAAGTCGGGATTTTTCTACAATGGTACTGCAAAAGATTTAGCTAATAAAATAGAATTTATTATTCTTAACTTTGCAGTAATAAGTGAAATGAAGAACTACATTTCATCGGCAATAAAAAACAAGCTTTCAATTGATGCACTTGCTGATGAATATATTTCAAATTTAAAAAATTAAGCAATGAAGGTTTTAGTAACCGGCGGTTCGGGATTTATCGGCTCACATCTTGTTGATGTTTTAAATGAGCAGGGAATTGATGTAACAATTTATGACCTTGATGCTCCGCGGTATAACCAGAAATGCGGATATGTGAGAGGTGACGTAAATGACCTCTCAAGAATTACATCAGTTACAATTGGGTTTGATTATATATACCATCTTGCGGCAGAAGCAAATGTGAACAGGTTTTATGAAAGCCCGTATTATTCAAATTTAATTACATCCAATTCAACATTGAATGTTCTTGAGTGTGCAAGAAGAAATAACATTAAGCGTGTTCTGCTTGCATCAACTGAATGGATATACGGAAGCATAATCGGCGATGAAAATGACCGGATAACCGAAGAAACTCTTTATGCTCAAAATCCGGACCACCTTTACACTTCATCAAAAATTGCATCGGAGTTATTCTGCAAAAATTACAAAACATTGTACGGTGTAAATTATACTATCATGCGGTATGGCATTCCTTTCGGTGAAAGAGCAAGGGCAGAAACCGTAACACCAATTTTTATTAACAAGATACTGAACAATGACGAGATAACAATTCATGGAGACGGCAGCCAGACAAGACAGTTTATCTATGTAAAAGACCTTGCCGAAGGCAATGCCGCATGCTTAAAGCAGGAAGGTGAAAACCAAATATTTAATATAAACGGGTGCGAGAAAATTTCGGTAATACAGATAGTAACAACGCTTGAAGAGATTTTAAACAAAAAAGCAAAAGTAAAATTCATAGAAGACAGGAAGGGAAATTACACAGGAAGAATTATTTCATCCGAAAAAGCAAAGAAGCTGCTGGGGTGGGAACAGAAAGTTAGCTACAGGGACGCAATGGAAAGATATGTGAAAGGGATTTTAAAATAATAAAGATATGAAAAATACAGTTTTAGTTATTGGCGGAGCAGGATATCTTGGTTCTGTATTGGTAGATAAACTGCTGGAAAGAAAATACCCGGTTACAATACTGGACAGTTTCATCTACGGCAAGCGTTCAATTGAAAAATATTGTAACGATAGCAGGGTTGAAATAGTTGAAGGCGATATTAGAAATATCGAATTAGTAAATGCAGTAATGAACAATGCTTCAAGTGTTATTTTGCTAGCGGCAGTTGTAGGTGACCCTGCTTCAGCATCACGTCCCGAACAGACGGTTGAAACAAATTATCTTGCATCACAGATGATTGCATCAGCATGCAGGCTGAAAGGGAAAAACCGTTTCATATATGCATCGACATGCAGTGTATATGGAATTGGAAATAAAACACTTGATGAATCGGCGCCGTTAAATCCTGTTTCACTTTATGCCAAAACTAAAATTTCATCCGAACAAAGTATACTGCAGCTGGTTGATAATAATTTTTCTCCCACTATAATGAGGATGTCAACATTGTATGGTTTCTCTCCGCGTATGAGATTTGACCTGGTTGTAAATACAATGACAATGACAGCGTATGCCGAAAACAGGATAAACGTTTTTGGCGGTGAACAATGGAGACCTTTAATGCATGTGAAAGATGCTGCCGATGCATACATCAAAGTGCTTGAAGCAGATATTGACATTATAAAAGGTAAAGTCTATAATGTTGGTTCGGAGGAACAAAATTACAAAATAAAAGAAGTATCTGAAATAATCGGCAAGACGATAAGTAAATCTGCCGGAAGAGACGTACCCGTAAACATAGAAAAAACAAGCATGGACGCGCGTGATTACCGGGTATCATTTAAGAAGATACGGGATGAGCTAAATTTTCATGTCACCCATACAATAGACGAAGCCGCAAAAGAAATTTACGATTCACTTAAATCAGGTATTATAAAAGACCCAAAACAGAAAGTATATTATAACCATTATTTTGATGCAAGTGAAGATTTGATTGGATGAGACCAGCCATTCCCCTGCTTGCAGCAGGCAGGCACGAAAGTGGGGGTTATCATCTGGGTTATGCCAGCAATGATACAAGATTGAAATATTGGATTTTTTTTGAAAAGAATAAATTTTAACATTAAAGAGATTACCACTTCTGTGGGAACAGGTAAATTAATATGAAATTCTCAATTGGTTTTGATAAAAGGGACTTGCCGAAAGTCCATAAAGCATTTGATAAAATTATTGAATCAAAAAAATGGACAGAAGGATATTATACAGAGTTATTCGAATCCAAATGGTGTGAGTATAATAATCTTGATTCAGTTTCATTTTCAAGCTGGAGCGGAGCGGCCATGGCGGCAATGGAGTTCTTCGGCTTAAAAGGAAAGACTGTTTTATGCCCATCAAATACATTTATGGCAACACCTTTTGCAATACTTAACGCAGGTGCTGAAGTGCAGTTTGTCGATTGCAACCGCTTTGACCTTTGCATGAGCTATGATGACATGGTTTCAAAAGCAGAGAAATATAAACCTGCCGCAGTTTGGGTTGTGCATATCGGCGGGCACATTGCTTTCGATGTTGAAAAGATTGCCAACTACTGCAAAAAGAATAATATTATACTGCTTGAAGACTGCGCTCACTCACATGGAGCATCATGGAACGGTAAGAAAACAGGCGAATGGGGTGATGCAGGGTTTTATTCCTTTTATGCTACTAAAACAATTACCACAGGAGAAGGCGGAATGCTCGTTTCAAAAAATAAAGATTTAATCGAGTTTGCAAAAAAATACCGGAACTACGGCAAGTTTGATTATAAGGTTCACGGTTTAAATTTCCGCGTAACAGAATTTTCAGCTGCAATTGGAGCAATTCAGGTTGACAGGCTAAAAGATATTATTGACTTTAAAAATGATTATGCACGCAAGCTCGACCTGAAGTATCAAAACAGAATTAAGCTTCCTGATGGAATGATATCGGGGTATTATAAATATATCGTATTCGAAGAAGCAGAAAAATCCAACGGAAAAGTATATGAAGAGCAATGCCACAGGATATTGAATCATAATATTGAGCTGCCAAACTCCGATTGGGTATCAAAGAACCACTGGTGCGTTCCGATTTATTATAATCCTTAGGTATCTATAGCTTGATGAATTTGTCAGGAAACACGCTATGACGTATTAAAATAAAGGCTGTAATTTTTGTTAATTTCCAACAATTAAATAATTGGATGAGTTTATTTAAAGTAACTGCATTGAGAGAGAAATTTCCTCCGTTAATTTTTCATATTATTTATTTTCTTTTCGCAGTAACCTTTTGCTTCCTGTTTTATTTAAAAGTTGTAAAGGCAGCCGATTTTGGTTCACAAACGGGAATAAATGCAGTACTTTCTTTTGATACAGTAAGGCCCTTCCAATACCGGCTTCTTGTCCCGTTTTTGATAAAACTCTTTTCGCCCCTTCATTTTATTCCGTTTAAAGCACTGTTCATGGTTTACAGCGTTGCAGTGGTATATTTAATTATCCTGGCATATTATTACATACTGACCGAATATTTTGAAAATAATCTTATCAATGCACTGCTTGCACCTTTTATTATTTACCCGATGATATGGAACTATATACTTGTTAATGATACATTCCAGTATTATGATTTTACTGCTATACTACTTTTTACAATGGGTTTGTATTTTATATTAAAGGATAATTTTAAAGCGCTTTTAATAATTTTTATTATTGGTCTTATTAATAAAGAGACAATAGTATATTTAATATTTGCATATTTATTATTTAACTACAAATCTGTTTTCACAAAAAAGATAATCCTGAATACGGTTATTCTTGGAGTTTTATTTATTGCTGTAAAGATTGCATTGTATTTTTTATTCCTTGCAAATCCTGGCGCACCTGTTGAATGGGGTTATTTAAAGAATATACAAACCATATCAACAATATGGAAAAACCAAATTGCGGCAAAAGATATTTTGTTTAGCTTTGGCGGACTTTATATTTTTGCCATATTGCTTTTTATTACGGGTAAGTGGAAAAATTTTTACGGCGCAGAATTAAAAGGAAAGTTAATGATAAATCTTGTCATAATTCCTTTCATAATTGTTGCAGCATTTACATCATATTTCGAAGAAGTCAGAGTTTACACGGAATTGATACCATTGTTTACAACACTATTTTTAATTTATCTGAGTTCAGCAAAAAAAGTACCTATTCATTATATTGGAAGACACGGCACCGGATGATGGTATCTTCAAGTATACAGATAGTGCGTTTTCATACATTTTTAATTAAATTTGCATAAAATAAGCTTTTCCGGTGATAACTTTTACCTTGCAGCAAAACAGAAAACAATTTACTTTTAACGAAATCATAAAAAAATCTTATCTTTTTTAAATATCTAAAGGCAGCAATTGAATAAAATTTTAGTAAACGGAGGCGGTGGATACCTTGGCAGTGTGCTTGTACCAAAGCTTCTGGCACAGGGATATTCTGTCCGCGTATTAGACACTTTTTATTTTGGCAATTTTTTACCATTTGATGCAGAAAACCTGGAAATAATAAAAGGCGATATCCGCAATGAAAAGACTATTGTTGAAAGCTTAACAGGAATTGACAAGGTTATTAATTTAGCATGTTTATCCAACGATCCGTCTTCTGATATTGACCCTGAACTTACAAGGGATATCAATTACACTGCAAACAAAAATGTAATAAGGATTGCTCATGAAATAGGCGTTAAGCGATTTATTTATGCCAGCTCAAGCAGTGTTTATGGTTTAAAATCAGAAGAGAATGTGACCGAAGACCTGCCGGTAGAACCTATTTCATTATATTCCGAGTTGAAAGCGCGTGTTGAAAACTATCTGCTTTCAATAAAGGATGATAATTTTACGGCAACTGCTGTAAGAAGTGCTACAATCTGTGGCTATTCACCAAGAATGCGGCTTGACCTTCTGGTAAACATTCTGACCGTCTCTGCTCTTGCAAACGGAAGGATTACTATTGATGGCGGTGACCAGGTGAGGGCAAATATTCATATCGGCGATATCAGCAATTTTTATATGATGCTCTTAGATGCAGAACATTCATTGATTCACAATGAAGCGTTTAATATCAGTGATTCCAATTCAACAGTAATTGATATGGCGAACAAAGTACAGTCGCTTATTAAATGCAAAATAGAATTTTCCGAAAAGATGGACCCGAGGTCATATAAGCTTAATGACGATAAAGCAAGAAGAGTATTGAATTTTAAGAATTGTTATTCCATTGAAAAAGCCATCCTTGATATAAAGAGAAGCTTCTTTGAAGGAAGAATCAGGATAGATGATGTCAATTGCTATAACATAAAGAAGCTTTTATTATTAAGCTTGCCATTTTTAAAAACGTATTAGTATGTTTATTTCATTTGTAATAGCCATATACAATGAGCAGGAAACAATCCGCGAGCTTTACAGGCGGCTGAAAAATGTTATTATTGAGCAGGGCTATAACTGTGAAATAATATTTATTAATGACGGAAGCTCCGATAACTCCCTAAATATCCTCAAAGACCTGCTCAGGCATGGTGAAGATATCATAATAATAGAGATGTCCAATAATTTCGGCCAAATTGCAGCATTTTCAGCAGGTTTTACACAAGCAAAAGGAGATTTGATTGTTACATTAGATGCCGACCTGCAGAACTTTCCCGAGGATGTTCCTTTGCTGATTGAAAAAATTAATGAGGGTTACTCATTGGTTGGCGGCATAAGAAAAGCACGCCGGGATACATTAAGAAGAAAGATTGTCGGCAATATTGCCAATTACCTGAACTTCGTGCTAACCAAAGTAAAGGTTCAGGATATTGGGTGCTCAATAAAGGCATACAGACGGCATATTGTTGAAGGTCTCAGGTCACCGGCAGGAATAATAAAATTCAATGCTGTTGCAGCCTTTTCACTTACAAAAGATGTGATAGAAATTCCTGTACGCCACGCTAACAGGGCATTTGGCAAATCGAAATGGAACTTCCTTTCAATGTTTCAGCATAACCTTGATATCTGGATCAGCAGCCACAACGTGATACCGCGTTTAATTGTCGCTATTGGTACCGCAGGATTTTTCTACGGATTTGTAATGTACCTCCTGTTCTTTACAGGTGTGTTTAAAGTATCAAATGCTATGTCTGCAGGCGGAGCAATATTGTTTTATGCATTTATTATTTTACTGCTCGGTATTATTGCAGAGGTTTGTATAAAGATACTGAAGGAATTCAGGGGAACGCTGCTCTACAATATTAAAAAGGTTTGGACGAAAGATAATGTCTGCTGAACAAAACACTCCAATACTTATAATCGGTGCAAGATTTGACGGACACGCAGGAGTCGTTGAAGGTATAATCAGCTCTTCAACCTGCTTCTCGGTCTTTGGCTACATAGATGATAACACATCGATGCACGAGAAAACATTCAAAGGAAAAAAAGTTTTAGGCGGCGGTAATATCCTTGAAGAAATCTACAGGCAAGGCTCTGTAAAACATGCAATTGTTGCCTTTGGCGATAATGACCTCCGCGAAAAATTCATTATTAAATTATCCGGAATAGGTTATGAGATCCCTAATATCATACATAAAAGCGTTATCATTGCTGGTGATTCGGTCATTGGGAAAGGCTGTGTGCTGGCTCCTGGATCTGTTATTATGAACGGCTGCAAAATAGGTGACGGTGTTACAATAAATACCGGGACAACTATTGACCACAATTGCATACTTGAGGGTTATGATAACATTTCTCCCGGTTCACACCTCTCGGGCAGGGTTCATATTGAGAAATATGTTTTTACCGGAACAGGAACCATCATAATACCTGATATAAGAGTCGGTCACCACTCTATTCTTGCCGCCGGATGTGTTGTAATAAGAGATGTTCCTCCATTTGATAAAGTTGCAGGTGTACCTGCTAAAAGTATAAAGAAAGATATTGGATAAAAATAAATTAAATATTGTAAAGCCTCTTTTCCCGGAAGTTGGAGAATTTATTAATGAGTTTGAGCAGTCACTGAAATCAGGACAGGTAACAAACAATTCTCCATGGGTACAGGAGTTTGAAAAAGCATTGGCTAAATACGCCGGTACAAAATACTGCTCTGCCATTGTAAACGGAGAAATGGCTTTGCTCTTACTTCTCAGGGCATTAAATATTAAAGGCAGCGTTTTAGTGCCTTCATATACTTTCAGCGGAACCGTTCATGCATTAATATGGAATAATCTTAAACCGGTTTTTGTTGATATAAATCCTGATACACTAACCATAGACCTTAACGACCTGAAATCAAAAATAAAACCTGATACATCGGCAATTCTTGCTGTTCCTATTTACGGGAATCCGTGTGATATAGAGGGGCTTGAAAAAATAGCAAATGAAAAAGGAATAAAATTATTATTTGATTCGGCTCCTGCTTTCGGTTCGCAGTATAAAGGCAAAAAGCTTGGCGGTTTCGGGCTGGCCGAGATATTCAGCTTTCATGCAACAAAAGTATATTCAACCATGGAAGGCGGAGCGGTCTTTACAAATGATGAAGAGCTTCATAAAAGGATTTGTGAACTCAGGAATTTCGGGCAGCATGCAGAGGCTGATTGCATAGATTACGGTTTAAACGGAAAAATGACCGAAATATGTGCACTTATTGGACTTAAAAATCTGCCTAAGCTTGATAAATGGGTGGAAAGAAGAAATGAACTTGTACATTATTTTGAAGAAAAGATAAAAGATATTCCGGGAATAAAGCCGCAGAAGGTACAGGAAGGTTCAATTTCAAATCATCTTTACCTTTATATATCTGTTGATAAAGAAAAATACGGCTTACACAGGGACGAACTTATTCCTCTATTCGAAAAAAACGGAATAATTGCAAGAAGGTTTTTCTGCAACCCGGTTCATAAAATGAAGTGCTATGGTGAATATTCACACATAAATTTACCTAATACAGAATATGCTTCGGCGAACGGTCTTTCATTACCACTGTATTCGGATATGTCTTTTAAAGAAATGGACAGGATAATAAAAGTTATAAGGGAAAAAACTGACTATAACACAATTGTAAGTTAATTCAACCGCAAAAAAATTATGCATAAAATTCAGGAAGGAAACAAACTGCAAAAAATGAATTTACAGGAAAAAGTTAAAAGTTTTTTCCCTTCGCTTTCAGTGTGCATATATTACATGATGTCTTCTTTGAGTTTTTGTTACATTTATTTCCATAAACAATTTTTTAATGTAACATTTTATGAGCAAAATACAGGCGGTATTTATTACATACTTTCACTTGAAGCCATAAAACCCAACCAGTTCAGACTGCTCATACCTTATTTATATAAAGCATTTAAAACTGTTTTTTTCTTTGTTCCCGATAAGGCAGCTTTTTTTATTATCATTGTTGTTATTACTTTTATTACATTAGTAATTTTTTATAATATCCTGAATGTTTATTTCGATAATAAGAAAATAAATCAGTGGCTTACTTTTATTTTATTTTACCCGATGTTATGGCAGTTTATGGTATTGAACCAGATTTTTGATTTTACTGATTTTGCAAATTTCTTTTTTATATTCGTTGGGTACTATTGTATTATCAAAAATTATAACAAAACACTGCTGCTGTTCTTTACACTTGGTACTTTTAATCATGATTCAATCGGTTTTCTTATAGTAATGTATGTACTGTTTAATATTAAAGATATTTTTAAGCAGAAAACAATATTCTATACCATTGCAATGGCTGCAATATTCATAATTGTTAAAAAAGTATTGGAAACCATCTTTGCATCTAATTTGGGTATATCATTCCGGCTTAATTACGAATATAATTACAACCAGTTTTTCGATATGCCAATGCATATTGTAGTGCGGAATGTATTTCTAACCTTCGGAGGATTACATCTTTTTGTTCTTTACTTTTTTATTTCAGGCAGATGGAAAAAATTTAATACAAAATACTTATATATTACATTTACCCTTATCCTTTATGTGATAATAATATTTCTGATACACACAACATTTGAAGCAAGGAATTATATGACAGCCATTCCGTTTATTATGATTTTATTCCTGCTTTTTTTCACCACCCAGAAAAATTCATTTTTAAAACCCGTGAAAGAGATACAACGGCAATAAATACAATCGATAATATTTTCGGACAATATTTATTCAAACCGCAAAATCCTTTATAACTCCAAAAGGGAAGATTTTTCAATCCTCTTTAAAAAATGCTGGAAAAAAATATTTCAACTTTAAACCGTTTAAAGTCGATATTTGTTGATTTTTTTAAAAAAACGCGGATTTTCATTTTTTTAATTCTTTATTAGTGTTAATTTTGTAAGAAGAAAAGTTTTTCTTTTTATTAAAGACACTATGAACAGGATATTAAAGCCCGGAAACGCTTTAACAAAATTTTTCATTAATTCTTCAAGTAGCCCGGTTCATTCATCCGGGTTATCCTTAGAAATTTACAAACAATTTTTGCATTTCAAAAAAATAAATCAAAATTACATAAAAAGGAGTCTCAATGGCTAAATATAAGATTGCCTGGTTACCCGGTGATGGTATAGGCATAGAAGTTCTGGAAGCTGCTAAAATAGTTTTAGACAAGTTAAACCTTGATGCAGAATATATTCATGGTGATATCGGGTGGGAATTCTGGTGCAAAGAAGGCGATGCATTTCCGGAGCGTACAATAGACCTGCTTAATAATGTTAATGCTGCAATGTTCGGGGCTATTACATCAAAACCCGTTAAAGCTGCTGAAGCCGAGTTAATTCCTGAACTAAAAGGAAAAGGGCTTGTTTACCGTTCACCAATTGTTCGTATGAGGCAATTGTTTGACCTTTATACATGTCTTCGCCCGATTAAAGCTTATCCGGGCAACCCGTTGAACTTCAAGGAAAATATTGATATAGTAGTATTCCGTGAGAACACTGAAGATTTATATTCGGGTGTTGAGTTTAATCCTGTTCCGGAAGAGCTAAGAGACCTTTTACTAAAAATATCAAAGCCATTTTCTGCTTTTAAAGATATTCCGTTAGACCGTTATGCAATATCGTGCAAAATAAATACAAAAAAGGGTTCAGAGAAAATTATTTGTGCCGCTTTCAACTTTGCTAAAAAATTCGGCAGGAAAAAAGTTACCGTTGTTCATAAGGCAAATGTTGTAAGGGCAACTGACGGATTATTTTTTGAAACAGCAAAAGAGATTGCAAAAGATTATCCCGGAATACAATTGGATGATGCAAACATCGATGCAATGACAATGTGGTTATTAAAGAACCCGTTTAATTATGATGTACTGGTTGCTCCGAATCTTTACGGAGATATAATTTCCGACCTTTGTGCACAGATGGTTGGAGGACTTGGATTTGGGTGTTCCGGTAATATCGGTGATAAGCTTGCTGTATTTGAGCCGACACATGGTTCTGCACCGAAATATTTCGGGCAATACAAAGTAAACCCGATAGCTACGATACTTGCAGCGAAAATGATGCTTGATTGGCTTGGTGAAAAAGATATGGCAGTTAAACTTGAAAACGCGGTTGCTGAAGTTATTAAAGAAGGTAAAGTAAGAACTTACGATATGGGCGGCAATAACAAAACTCTTGAAATGGCAAACGAAATAGCAAGTAAATTATAGAGTTCTGAGAGTTTGGGGAGTTCGAAGAGTTTAGAGTGTTTAGAGTGTTTAGAGTGTTTAGAGTGTTTAGAGTGTTTAGAGTGTTTAGAGTGTTTAGAGTGTTTAGAGTGTTTAGAGTGTTTAGAGTGTTTAGAGT